>PNLG01000208.1 GCA_013822915.1 Sphingomonas sp.
CCCGGTTTCGACCTCGCTCGACTGGGCCAAAGCGGCGCTGGGGGAGCGCGCCGACGGAGTCGTCGCGTTTGAGAGTGCGGCCGCGCTTGCTGCTTCGGGGCGCTGCGACGCCGTGATTGTCGCCAGCCCCAACCACACTCACCGCGATACACTGACGCCGCTGTTCGATGCGGGCCTGCACATCCTGTGCGAAAAGCCGCTGGCAACGACGATTGCCGATGCGCGGTGGATCGTCGACCGCGCGGCACAGTCGCCGGGCGTGTTCTGGACCGCGATGGAATATCGCTTCATGCCGCCCGCCGCCGAATTCATCGCCGATGTCCATGGCGGCGCGGTGGGCGCGCTCAAGATGCTGTCGATCCGCGAACACCGCTTCCCGTTTCTGGTGAAAGTGGGTGACTGGAACCGCTTTGCCGAGAATACCGGCGGCACGATGGTGGAGAAATGTTGCCATTTCTTTGACCTGATGCGGCTGATTACCCGCAGCGAGCCGGTGCGCGTCTATTGTTCGGGCGCGATGGATGTCAACCATCTGGATGAGAATTATGGCGGGCGCCGACCCGATATTATCGACAACAGCTATACCACTGTCGATTTCGCCAATGGCGTGCGCGCAATGCTCGACCTGTCGATGTTTGCCGAAGGCGCTGAAAATCAGGAAGAAATAACTGCGGTCGGCGATATGGCCCGGCTCGACGTGTTCATTCCAGAAGGCGCCATCGTCAGGTCGCCCCGCGTCGGCTTCGGCAATCCAAAACGGGTCAGCCGCCGCGTCGTCGATGTCGATGCAGCAGCGCTGGCGGCGGGCAGCCACCATGGATCGACCTTTTACGAGCATCAGCGCTTCATCGCCGCCGTGCGCGGCGAGAGCGCAGTGGAGGTAACCGCGCATGATGGGATGATGGCAGTCGCCATCGGGGTCGCCGCCGAGCTGAGCGCGCGCGAGCACCGTGTGGTAACGATGGCGGAGCTTGACCTATAGCGGATAGAAAAGGTTGACGGGGCCAAAACCAAACCAATTTGCACCCGGCCAGGCGCAGATTAGATGACGAAAAAATGGGAGGGACTGAAATGATGAAATCCGCATTGATGACGAGCGCAGCCGCGGTCGCCATAATCCTGTCGGTGCCAGCCGCCGCGCAACAGGCACCGGCCAAACCCGACTCCGCCGAGACCGCCGTTGACCCCAACGCCGCGCCCGAAGTGATCGTGACCGCGCAAAAGCGCAGCGAACGGTTGCAGGACGTGCCCGTCGCCGTGACCGTGGTGGGCGGCGATGCGCTCGGTTCGCTCAGCAAGGCCAATTTGGAAGCCGCGCAATATCTGGTGCCGTCGTTCACCGTGCTGAAATCGGGCACCACGCTCAACCAGTCGCTGTTCTTGCGCGGCGTCGGCACTGCCACTTTCTCGATCGCGGGCGAGCCGTCGGTTTCGACGGTCGTGGACGGTGTGGTCTATAGCCGGTCAGGCGAGGCGTTTAGCGAGCTGGTCGACATCGACCAACTCGAAGTATTGCGCGGGCCGCAGGGGACGCTGTTCGGCAAAAACGCTTCTGCTGGCGTGATTTCGATCACGTCGAAGCGACCGACGAGCAAGTTCGGCGGCTATCTCGAAGCATCCTATTTCACTGACACCGAATATCGCGCGCGCGCCGCCATCAATGTGCCGATCGGCGAAGATATTCGTACCCGCCTGACCGGATTTTATTCAAACTATGATGGTAATATCCGCAATGTGACCACCAACACGCTGGTCAACGGATGGGAGCATTATGGCGCGCGGTTTCAGGTGGAGGCCCGCCCTACATCAACGCTCACATTGTCCTTCATTGCTGATTATTATCAGAACAATGATGATTGCTGCGCCGAAATCATCGCCACGCCGCCGATCAACGGCGTGACCGGCCTGCCCACCACCAACTTGTCGACCGCCGCGCTCCCGACACCGCTTGGCGCCAATACCCGCCAGATTGCCCAAAATCTGGTGACGGCGACCGAAGAGCGCGGCTATGGATTTTCGCTGACGGCGGACCTCGCTCTGGGTCTGTACACGCTGACGTCGATCACGTCGTATCGCGACTGGCGCAACACCGAAATCCGCGATGGCGACTGGCTCCCGCAATCGTTCATCGGCTTTAACCAGCTTCACGATTTCGGGCCGCAAACCGGCGATACCTTCACGCAGGAACTGCGCCTCGCATCACCCGCAAAGCAATTCATCACCTATGTTGTCGGCGCTTTTTATTCGCAGGCGGATTCCGTGCGGACCTTCAGCCGCTTTGTCGAGCGTTGCGCGTCGGCCGTCACGCCTGCGCCCACGGTGCTCACCCCGTGCACGAGCCCGCTGGCGGCCCCGCGGACCTTCCCGGTCGGCACCGCAACCTTCGGGTCAACGTTCAAGAATTTTGCCTTGTTTGGCCAAGGCTCGGTCAACATCGCCGAATGGTTCCGCCTGATCGGCGGCATCCGCTATACGCATGATGATTTGAGCGTGTTTCACCAGCGCGTTTCGAGCAATCTTGACATCAGCGCCGCGACCGGGCTGCCGGTGGGCACAGCCGGCATCAATCCCAATTTCGATCAGGGCGTGTTTGATTCGCCCGGCATCAACGGCGTTGTCTCGGCCAGCAACGGCATTCCGTTCCGTGCCGCCACCGCCAGCGACAATGTGTCGGGCAAGGTAGGGATTCAGGCCGATCTTTCAAAGAACAGCACGGGCTATTTCACTTATTCGCGCGGCTATAAGGGCCCGGCGTTCAACGTGTTTTTCAACCTGTCGAAAAACGGCACGAATGTAATCGCGCCGGAAACGTCGAATGCCTATGAAATCGGGCTCAAGAACTCGCTGTTCAACGGGCGGCTGGTGTTCAACATTGCCGCGTTCCTCGCGCAATATGATAATTTTCAGGCGAATAATCCCGACCTGATTGCGGGCGTCGTCGTCACCCGCTTTACCAATGCGGGCCGTGTTTCAACCCGCGGCGTCGAAGTTGACGCAACCTGGCGGCCGGTACGCGACTTGAATGTCAATGGCGGTTTTGCGTGGACCGACGCGCATGTCGATGCGTTCAACGCGCCGCTTGGCGCAACCGTGATCCCATCGGGCACACCGCTTGCCTTTGCACCACGGTTCAAGGGCAATTTGAGCGCTGATTATCGCTGGCGCACTGGCGGTACGATCGACGCGTTTTTCGGCGTGCAGGGGTCGTATCAAAGCTCGCAATTGTCGCTGTTCGCCGCCGATGCCGTGCAGCGCCGACTGGGCACGATTGGCGCTTATGGCCTGGTCAATCTGTCCGCCGGGATTGTCGATGCGAAGGATCGGTATCGCATCACGTTCCAGGTGCGCAACGTGGCCGACCAAAGCTTTGCCGCCGCGATTGCCAATGGCGGGCCGGGCGGCGCGTACCGCTATCAAATCCCGCGCGACGCCGATCGCTATTTCGGGGTGACGGGGCGGTTCAACTTCTAAACCTGCGTCAGCCGCAAATCACGGCCCGGTGGACAACGATCCGCCGGGCCGTTTTTTTGACTGGAGTTTGTTCTACTTACGTGGAAGCGGGCTGGTGCCGCACCTGTGTCAGTATAGCTGAAACAAACTCTAGTGCGCAAAGGCGGTGCCGCGCTCAGATTCGTCCACCGGCACAATCACTGGCACGAGCATTTGGATAAAGCCCAGCGCCAGCAAATACGATCCCGAACAAATCGCCAGCAATGGGCCATAGCCCCAGCCGTTGGCGATCGAAACGGCCGCGAGCTGAATCAGCACGATCGACCACATATTGCCGCAAAACGCCGCCATCCCGATTGCGGAACCCACCACGCGGGCCGGAAACACATCGGTCGCAAAGCCGAACAGGTTCGTCGAAAAGCCCTGATGCGCGAACAGGCCAAGGCCGAGCAACAGCGCTGCACTCCAAGGGCTCGACACCACCAGCACCAGGCTGACCGGCAAGATCAAAAGGGCGTAGATCAGCAGCGTCACTTTGCGCGCGCGGTCAACACTCCACCCCATCGCCATCAACCGGGTCGGCAACCAGCCGCCGGTCAGCGCGCCTGCTGCTGCAAACACATAAACCAGCGCGACCGGCAGCCCGACGGTCCCTTGCGGCAAGCCGAACAGGCGGTGGAACAGATCGGGCAGCCAGCTCAACATGAAGAACCACACCTGATCCGACAGCACTTTGGCAATTGCGAGCGCGAGCACTTTGCGATCGCGCAGCAAGCTGCTCCAGGCGATTGGCGTGGGCTCCGGCCCGTCGGTAGCGACCGGCTGCACCCGGATCGCGAACCAGACCGCCACCCAAACGAGACCCAGCCCGCCCGCGATCAGGAACGCGGCCTTCCACCCCAGCACAATCGCAAGCGCCGGGATAACCAGCGGGGTGACGATCGCGCCGATATTGGGCGCGGTATTGCCCACCCCCAGCGCGATCGAGCGTTCCTCCTGCCGGAAATAGGTCGCCGCCGATTTGACCGCGGCCGGCGTCCCGATCGATTCAGCCGCCCCCAGCACGACCCGCGCAATCACAAAGCCCAGCACGCCGGTGGCAAAGGCATGCGCCATGCCCGCAATGCTCCACACCGCGACCCCAATCGCAAAGCCCAGCCGCAGCCCCACCCGGTCAATGAACCAGCCGGTGCCCAAAAACGCGACGGCGGCCGAAAACTGGAACGCCGACACCATGTTGGCATAGTCCTGATTGGACCACTGAAACTCCGCCTCCAGCGTGGGTTTGAGCAGCGCCAGAATCTGCCGGTCGACATAGTTCAGCATGATCGCGAAAAACACCATCGCGACAATTGCCCAACGCGTTGCGCCCCCGGTTTTGCTCACGTCCCTCTCCCCGCCCACAATTTTTCCCGATAACGTTGTCATATCGGTGCCGAGAGCGCTAGTCCGGCATCGCAATTCCGATACAAAGGGGGCAAATGGAGCCGATGCAAGCAAAACCCCGTCCGCTGCCAATGGCGGCCGATCTCTATGGCGATATCGAACCAAGCCCGAAAGCATCATGGCGTGGCTATATGCCTGGTCTGCTGGTGGTTGGCGCGGGCACGCTGGCGGCGGGATTCATCTCGGACCATTATGGCGCGCCGCTCACGCTGATGGCGCTGCTGATCGGCCTCGCGCTCAATTTTCTGAGCGATGACGCAAGGTTGAACGCAGGGCTGGGGCTGGCATCGCGGTCGTTGTTGCGGTGGGGGATTGTGCTGATCGGGGTGCGGGTCACCTTTGGCCAGATCGCCGCCCTTGGCCCGGTCGCGTTGGCCGCGATTGTGAGTATCGTCGCGCTGGTGATCGCGGTCGGCGTGCTGGCGGCGCGGCGGCTGGGGTTTAGCGATGCCTTTGGCGTGCTGGCGGGCGGCGCCGTTGCCATCTGCGGCGCGTCAGCGGCGCTGGCGCTCGCGACGACGCTTGGCGAGCGGCGGATCAATCAGGGGCAGTTGACGCTGGTGCTGGTGGGCATTTCGGCGATGAGCGCGGCGGCGCTCGTCCTCTACCCCATCCTTGCGCACATGCTGGCGCTCAGCGATCTGAAGGCCGGGTTCATGCTCGGCGCGGCGATCCATGATGTGGCGCAGACGCTGGGCGCGGGCTATGCCTATTCGCCGGGCGCAGGCGAGATTGCAGCGATCGTGAAGCTGACGCGCGTGGCGTTGCTGGCGCCGGTGCTCGCCGTCGTGGCCCTGTTTTTCCGGCCCGACGGCACCGGCGCCAAGCGGCAGGGGGTGCCGTGGTTCGTAATCGGCTTTTTCGCGCTGGCCGGGGTCAATTCGCTCGGCGTAATCCCGGTGGTGGTGGCAGGCGTTGCCGAACAGCTCGCGACCGCCATGCTCGCCTGCGCGGTCACCGCAACCGCGATCCGATCGCCAATGCGGCAATTGACCGCGGGCGGGCCACAGCCGCTGCTGGTGATTTTGGCCGCAACGGTCGTGGCGCTCGCGCTGGCGACGAGCGGTGGTGTGTTCCTGATCGCGGGTTAGGCGCGCGGCACTGCGGTCGACCCGCGCACCATCAGCTCGAACCCCAGCTCGCGCTGCTGCACCCCGTCCCCGGCATCAGCGGCGAGGAGCAGGTCGGCCGCCTGATACGCGATGCGCCGCGTCGGCTGGCGGATCGTGGTCAGCGGCGGCCAAACCATGGTGGCGATCGGTGTATCATCAAACCCGGCAATCGACAGCGCCTCGGGCACTTTCACCCCGCGCTGATGCGCAACCGACAGCGCGCCCGCCGCCATCTCGTCGTTCGCGGCGAAGATCGCACTCGGCGGATCGGCAAGCGCGAGCAGCGCAGCAGCACCTGCCGCGCCCGAGGCAAAGCCGTAATCGCCCGGCTGGATCAGCGCATCGTCGACCGGGACATTCGCTGCCGTCAGCGCATCGCAATACCCGGCTAACCGCTGCGCGCTGGTTGCAAAGCCGGGGTCGCCCGCGATAAAGCCGATCCGGCGATGGCCCAGCCCGATCAGATAGCGGGTCATATCATACGCGGCGCGGCGATTGTCGATGAAAGTCGATGGGCCTTGCTGCGCATCCTGTCCGGGCGACACGCGCACAAACGGCACGGCCCGCGCCGCGAGCAGCGCCAGCACCGCCGGATCATCGGACGCAGGCGGGGTCAGGATCAACCCGTCAATCTGGGTCGAATCGATCAGGCTTTCGATATCGGCCAGCAACCGCTGCGATTGGCGGTCATAGGGCTGGGCAATCATCCGAACCCCCGCTTCCTCGCACCGGTCGCGAATGCCCGATTGCATTTCATACACATAATAGGGCGAAGGATTGTCGCAGATGAGCGCGATCTGG
The DNA here is from genome assembly GCA_013822915.1 of Sphingomonas sp. Lineage (GTDB taxonomy): Bacteria > Pseudomonadota > Alphaproteobacteria > Sphingomonadales > Sphingomonadaceae > Sphingomonas. The sequence continues at coordinate 6,810 of PNLG01000208.1, forward strand.
AACGATCGCCGCCCCGCCAGCGCTCGCGCCGCACTACTGGGTCGAAAGTGCAACCGCTCGACCACGGCTGCAACCCGCGCGCGGGTTTCGGCGCCCACATATTTCTCATCGTTGAGCACGCGCGACACGGTCTTGATCGACACACCGGCTTCGCGAGAGACGTCCTTGATCGTTACCCGCAACGACACATCCTTTGGTGGCACTTCTGCGCGCTCGGTTTGCCGGATGGTTGCCGCACCGTCCAGCGGTTTGCGCGGGCGTGATGTAGTGACATAATACAGTTGGCGGAGCCTCCGCCCTGCGATAGGATGCCGCCAATGCGCACTGGCTTTTTCGATCTGCATCCGCACCGGGCGCCGCTGGGCGATGCGCCGCTTGAGCTGGTTGATGGCTTGCTCCCGCCGACGCACGGGTTCGGTGACGATGACGATCACCCGCCCGCCGATGCGGCGCACACCGACGAAGCGGGCCCGCGCAAACCGGGCCGCTGGCGGTCGCGGCTGCGCTGGACGGTGCGCGGGGTGGCGGCGCTGATCCTGTTGTTTTTTGTGGCGGTGGGCTGGCTTGCGATCACTGCACCCCTGTCGAAATCGCTGGAGCCGATTGCCCCGCCCAGCATTACCCTGCTCGCCAGCAACGGCGCCCCGATCGCCCGGCGCGGGGCGATCATCGGCAAGCCGGTCGCGGCGACCGAGTTGCCCGATCATGTCGTGCAGGCGTTTATCGCGATCGAGGATCGCCGCTTTTACCAGCATTGGGGCGTTGACCCATGGGGCATCGCGCGCGCGGTGGCGAGCAACATTGCGGCGGGCGGGCTGCGCCAGGGCGGGAGCACGATCACTCAGCAGCTTGCGAAGAACGCTTTCCTCGATTCCGACCGCACTGCGGCGCGCAAGCTGCGCGAAGTGATGATCGCGTTCTGGCTGGAGACATGGCTGACCAAGGACGAGATCCTGTCGCGCTACCTCTCCAACGTTTATTTCGGCGACAATGTTTACGGGCTGGATGCGGCGGCAAAACATTATTTCAGCACCACGCCGGCCCGGCTGAGCTTGGCGCAGGCGGCGATGCTCGCCGGGCTGGTCAAGGCGCCGTCGCGGCTCGCGCCGACGGGCAATCTGGCGGGCGCACGCGCGCGACAAAAGCTGGTGGTGGGCGCAATGCGCGATCACGGGTTCCTGTCGGCGGATGCCGCCGCCGCTGTGCGTCCCGCGCGGCTGCGGGTGGACCGGATCGCCCTGCTCCCCAATGGTTCCTATTTCGCCGATTGGGTGTTGCCCGCCGCGCGCGACCGGACCGGCGCAATCACGACCGAGCAGCGCGTGATGACCACGCTCGACGCGCGACTGCAACGCGCGGCCGAGGGTGCGGTGCGACGCGCGGGGTTGAAAAAGGCGCAAGTGGCGATCGTCGCGATGCGCCCCGATGGCCGGGTCGTCGCGATGGTCGGCGGCAAATCCTATGGCGACAGCCCGTTCAACCGCGCGACGCAAGCCCGGCGTCAGGCGGGCTCTGCGTTCAAGCTGTTCGTCTATCTCGCGGCACTGCGCGCCGGGATGACCCCGGACTCGATCGTGTCCGACGAACCGGTCACGATCGCCAATTGGGCGCCCAAGAATAATGACGGTCGATATCTGGGCAACATCACGCTGCGCGAAGCATTTGCGCGGTCGTCAAACGTCGTCGCTGCACGCCTGACGCAGCAGCACGGTGTCGCGCAAGTGATACGTGCGGCGCGCGATCTGGGGATTTCAACGCCGATCCCCGATGAGGCGACGATCGCGCTGGGCACTGCCAACACCTCGCTCCTTGAACTGACCGCTGCCTATGCCGCGATCGCTGCGGGCAGCTATCCGGTGCGCCCGCACGGGCTGGACGAGGTTGGCGAGCGCAGTTGGCTTGAGTATCTGGGCACCCGCTCGCGCCGATTGAGCGGCACCACTCAGGCGCAGCTCATGGACCTGCTCAGCGCGTCGATCAACGACGGCACCGGGCGGCAGGCGGCGCTCGCCATCGACAGTTTCGGCAAAACGGGCACCAGCCAGGACAATCGCGACGCGCTGTTCATCGGCTTTGCCCGCAATCTGGTGGTGGGGGTGTGGGTCGGCAATGACGATAACTCGCCCAATGCCGGGCTGTCGGGTGGCGGGGTGCCCGCGCGAATCTGGCGCGACTTCATGGGGAGTGCCTTGGGCGTCGGCGCGAAGGAACGCCCGCCCGTCATCACCGAACCCGAACCCGCCGAACTGCCCGATGCGGTGGAGGGCGTGATCGACAACAGCCTTGACGGGATCGAGGGTGAGCTGAGCGGCTTTGGCCTCAACCTAAAAATCGGGCGCGACGGCACCATCGACCTGAAGCCCGCGCCCGGCGACCGCCCGCGCAATCGCCGCCGCCCCGACGACCGCATCCCCCCCGACGAAGAACCGCAATAACCAGCCAAAGGCCCGGTTGACGCCGCCCGTGCTGGCCCGCATGGGGCGGTCCATGCGGTTTTTCTCCGACAATGCAGCGCCTGCCTGCCCCGAAGTGGTCGACGCGATCAGCGCGGCCAATGTCATGGACACCGCCTATGACGGGGATGCGTGGAGCAAGGCGCTCGACACCCGGCTGTCGGCGTTGTTCGAGGCACCGGTGCGGGCGCTGTGGGTGCCCTCGGGCACGGCGGCCAATTGCCTGGCGCTCGCCGCTTTGTGCCCGCCGCACGGGGCGGTGATCTGCCACCGCGACGCGCATATCCAGAATGACGAATGCGGCGCGCCCGAATTCTACACTCACGGCGCCAAATTGCTGCTCGCCGAGGGCGCGGGGGCCAAGCTGACGGTTGAGAGCATTCAGGCCGTGCTCGATGCGACCCGCCGCGACGTGCATCAGGTGCAGCCGCACGCCGTGTCGATCACCAACGCGACCGAATATGGGCGGGTCTATACCCCCGATGAGGTGGCGGCGATTGGCGCGCTGTGCCGCACCCGCGGGCTCGGGCTGCACATGGACGGCGCGCGTTTTGCCAATGCGGTTGCGTTTCTTAAGCGTGCGCCCGGCGATGTGACCTGGCGGGCGGGCGTCGATGCGCTCTCGTTCGGGTTCATCAAAAACGGCGGGATGATGGCCGAATTGCTGGTGTTTTTTCGCACGGCGCTCGCCGACGCGACGCTCTATCGCCGCAAGCGTGCCGGGATGCTGCTGTCAAAGGGGCGCTATCTGGCGGCGCAAGTGATCGCGATGCTCGATGGCGATGTCTGGCTGCGCAACGCCCGCAGCGCCAATGCGGGCGCGGCGATGCTGGCGGCAGCGGCAGGCGACCGGCTGATCCACCCGGTCGAGGCCAATGAAGTGTTTTTGAAGGTATCCGCCGACGAAGCAGCATCGCTTCGCCGCCTGGGTTTTGACTTTTACGATTGGGGACCGGGCGAGGCGCGGCTGGTCGTCTCCTGGCATCAAAGCGAAGCCGATATCCGTCCGCTCGCCAACGCGATTGCCGCCCTTTGAGCGCCCTGGCATGACCGTGGCGAGCCCGCCCCCGCAATCGACACGGCTGGCGATCCTCATCCCGTTTGCCATCGTCACGCTCATCTGGGGATCGACATGGATCATCATCCGCGATCAACTGGGCGTAGTGCCGCCAAGCTGGTCGGTGACGTATCGCTTTGCCGTCGCTGGCGTCGCGATGCTTGCCTATGCCGCCGTTCGGGGTGAGCGCATTACCATGGACCTGCGCGGATGGGGCTTTGCGGCGGCGCTCGCAGTGCTGCAATTCTGCTTCAACTTCAACTTTGTCTACCGGGCGGAGGGTTTCATCACCTCTGGCCTTGTCGCGGTCGTCTTTGCGCTGTTGCTGGTGCCCAATGCGCTGTTGGGGCGAATTTTCCTCGGCCAGCAGCTAGGACGGCAATTGCTGATTGGTTCAGCGGTGGCGATGGCGGGCGTGACCTTGTTGTTCGTGCATGAAGCGCGCGCCGATCCGGAGGGACCAGGCATGTCGCTAACCGGCGTGGCGTGGACGCTGGCGGGCGTGCTGTCGGCGTCGATCGCCAATGTGCTGCAGGCAACCGACACCGCGCGGCGTTACCCGATGGTGCCGATGCTGGGGATCGCCATGCTGCTCGGCGCGGGCATGGACGGTGCGATTGCCTGGGCGATTACCGGGCCGCCGGTGGTGGAATGGCGATCGGGCTATCTCATCGGCATTGCCTATCTGGGGGTGTTTGCCTCCGCGATTGCGTTTACGCTCTATTTCGGGGTGTTGCGCGTGATCGGCCCGGCCAAGGCGGCTTATTCGAGCGTGATCGTGCCTGTCATCGCCATGCTGTTGTCGACCGCGTTTGAGGGCTATCGCTGGTCGGGCCTTGCGGTGGGCGGATCGGCGCTGGCGATTGCAGGGCTGGTGATCGCGCTGAGAGCGAGCAGACCGGTACGGTAATCGGGATTGGCTGGCCGCCAGCCGAGCAACCGCTTCGCCTTGCCATTCGCTACCCGCCGGTTCTCTGAATAGAAACCGCGCGCCATCGCCGACAACCCCGCTTCGTCCATCGACTGAAGCGGCGGCGGCACCACCCCCAGCAGCGCGGCGGCGAACTCGATCACCGCATTCTGGCCACACGGTGCGTCATCGGCGAGGTTATAGGCACCCGGCGGCCCGCCCAGTGCGGCCGCCACGCCGCTTGCGATATCATCGACATGCACGCGGCTGAAAACCTGATCGGGCAAGTCGATCCGATGCGCGCGCCCCGCCGCCACCCGGTCGAGCGCCGAGCGGTCGGGACCGTAAATGCCGGGCAGCCGCAGCACCCGCGCGCCCATCGCCCCCCACGCCTGGTCGGCTGTCACCCGCTCAGCGCGGCGCCCGGCCAGCGGCGCGGCTTCATCCACCCACGCCCCGCCCGTGTCGCCATAAACGCCCGTGGACGAGAGATAGCCAAGCCACGGCACCGCGCTGATCGCCGCGCCATAGCGCGCGAGCACCGGATCGCCATCCGCATCAGGCGGCACGGAGGAGAGCACTGCATCGGCCCCACCCAGCGCCGCCCGCACCGCCGCGTCATCATCAAAACCAATCGTCCCCGCACGCGCCGCCCGGCTGGTCCCGATCACCGACCAACCCGCCGCGCGCAGCCGCTCGGCAATGTGGCCCGCCGAATATCCCATGCCGAAAATGAGCATTGCTGGCATTGACTGTCACCCCGACTGCCGTGGCCCCAAGCGCATAAGCGCTGCGATTTCATTGGCAAGCGCGGCGGCACTATTCTATCTGGGTGTCATGCTCGACGCAAACACCACCCCGCCAATGATTACCCGCCGCAATGCCTATCGCGCGCCCGAATGGCTGGTCCCCGCAATCACGCTCGATTTTGAGCTTGATCCGGCCGTTACCCGCGTGGCCGCCCGGCTTGAGGTGGTGCGCGCAAACGATGATGCTGGCCCCTTGCGGCTCGATGGTGACGGGCTGGTGCCGGTAAGCGTGCGCATCGACGGGATCGAGACTGATCGCTGGTCGCTGGAGCAGGGCACGCTGGTGATCCCGCTCGACGGCGGAGCCCATATCATCGACACCGAAGTCGATATCGCGCCCGAGCGGAACACGCAGCTGATGGGGCTTTATGCCTCGGGCGGGTTGCTCTGCACGCAGTGCGAGGCGGAAGGATTTCGCCGCATCACCTTTTTCCCCGACCGCCCCGACATTCTCAGCCGCTACCGCGTGCGCATGACCGCGGACAAGGCGCGCTATCCGGTGCTGCTCGCCAACGGCGATCCGATGGCAGCGGGCGATCTGGCGGATGGGCGACACTGGGCCGAATGGCACGATCCCTTTCCCAAGCCCAGTTATCTGTTCGCGCTGGTCGCGGGTGATCTGACCGCGAACCGGGGGAGCTTTACCACGATGAGCGGGCGCGAGGTGGCGCTTGGCATTTGGGTGCGCGCGCGCGACCTGGCCAAGACCAACCATGCGCTTGCCGCGCTCAAGACGGCGATGAAATGGGATGAGAATGTTTACGGCCGCGAATATGATCTGGACGTGTTCAACATCGTCGCCGTCGATGATTTCAATTTCGGCGCGATGGAGAATAAGGGGCTGAATATCTTCAACAGCCGCTACATCCTGGCCGATCCCGACACCGCGACCGATTATGATTTTGACGCGATTTCAGCGGTCGTCGCGCATGAATATTTTCACAATTGGTCCGGCAACCGGGTCACCTGCCGCGACTGGTTTCAATTGTCGCTGAAAGAAGGCTTTACCGTTTACCGCGACCAATGTTTTTCCGCCGATCAGGGCTCGGCCGCGGTCAAGCGGATCGAGGATGTGCGCAGCCTGCGCGCTGCGCAATTCCCGGAAGATGCCGGGCCACTCGCGCACCCGGTGCGCCCCGAAAGCTATATCGAAATCGCCAATTTCTACACCGCAACCATTTATAACAAGGGCGCCGAAGTCATTCGGATGATGGCGACCATTTTGGGGGCGCAAAAATTCCGCGCCGGCACCGACCATTATTTCGCGCAATTCGATGGCACCGCCGCCACTTGCGAGGATTTTGTCGCCAGCATGGAGACAGCAAGCGGCATCGACCTTACCCAGTTCCGCCGCTGGTATAGTCAGGCGGGCACCCCGCGCGTCAGCGCCACAATCGTTCATGACCCCGCCACCCGCCGCGCAGTGCTGAAGCTCGCGCAAAAAATGCCCGAGACACCGGTTGAAGCGGGGGGCGGGGGCGAGCGGCTGCCGATGGTGCTGCCCATCCGGGTCAAGCTGTTCGGCGCGGACACCGGCCGCGCGCAAAGCGACGATCGGCTGGTGCTGGTGACTCAGGCGCACGACAGCGTGACATTTGAGGGCGTGGACGAGCCGCCGCTGCTGTCGATCAACCGCCAGTTTTCGGCGCCCGTCATTGTCGAGACCAATCGCACCGCGAGCGAACTGGCACGGTTGTCGGCGTGCGATGACGATCCCTTCGCCCGCTATGAAGCAATGCAGCAATTGATGCTCGACACGCTGGTCACGCGCATTGCCGGCGGCGATCCGGACCACGGCGCCGTCATCGCGGCCGTGCGCGAGACGTTGGACCATCGCGATCTCGACCCGGCGTTTATTGCAGAGGCAGTGCTGCTCCCGTCAGAAAGTTTCATCGGCGATCAACTGCCCGTGGTCGATCCCGATGCGGTGTTCGCCGCGCGTCAAGCGCTGCGCCATGATCTGGGCAAGGCGTTGGAGAACGCGTGGCGCGACGCCTATGCGCGGGCAACGGCAGTTGGTGCGTTCGAATATAACCCCGAGGCCAAGGGATTGCGGCGGCTGAAGTCCGTGGCGCTCGGTTATATCGCGGCGAGCGGCGCAAGCGACGCCGCCGACATCGCGTTCCGCCAGTTCGAGGCGGCCGACAATATGACCGACCGGCAAGGCGCGCTCAGCACGCTGGCGAGTGGCGCGTCAAACCCGCGGATTGCAGCACTCGACATTTTCTACAATCGCTATTCCGACAATGCGCTGGTGCTCGACAAATGGTTTTCAACCCAGGCGCTGTCGAGCCGGGACGACACGCTCGACACCGTGATTGAACTGGCGCGCCACCGCGATTTCACGCTTGCCAATCCCAATCGCGCCCGCGCGCTGGTGGGGGCGTTCAGCGTCAATCAGCGCACCTTTCACCGCCCGGACGGGGCTGGGTATCGCTTCGTCGCCGATCAGCTTATCGCGCTTGACCGGATTAATCCGCAGACGGCGGCCCGGTTGTTGCCCCCACTCGGCCAGTGGAACCGTTTTACGCGTGACCGCGCAGCGATGATGCGTGGCGAGCTGGAACGGATACTGGCGACCCCCGGCCTGTCGCGCGACAGTTTTGAACAGGCGTCAAAAAGCCTGATCGGTTAAGCGCAAGCGGACACTTAGAAATCAACGTCGTTATAATAGCTTGGTGGGGCGATGCCGTCCATCCGCTCGTTCAGCAACGGACGGAATGACGGTCGGCTCTTGAACCCGCGATACCAGCGCGCCGTCTGTTCATGCCCCTTCCAATCGATCCCGCCCAGGTAATCGGTGACCGAAATCTGGGCAGCGGCAGCAAGGTCCGCCAGCCCCAGCGTCGCCCCGCCAATCCAGGTGCGATGATCGAGCAGGAAATCAACATAATCCAGATGGCCGATCGCCGCTTTCATGGCATCGCGCAGCACCTTGGCATCTGGAGCAGCGCGGTGGACGATGCGCTTTATCATTCGTTCGTGAAGGAGCGGCGCGGTAACATCTTGATAAAATTGATGGTCGAACCACGACATCAGCCGCCGCGTCTCCGCACGATTGGCGGCGGTGCCGTTAATCATCGCGGCCTGCTCAACGGTTTCTTCGAGATATTCGCAGATCGCGGTCGAATCCATCAGGCGCAGATTGCGTGACAGATCGACCATCACGGGAGTCTGGCCCGCCGGATTCATGTCCATAAAGCCATCGCGCCGTTCCCAGGGCGATTCGCGCACCAGGTCGTAACCAACCCCCTTTTCGCCCAGCAGGAGCCGGACCTTGCGCGAAAACGGGCACAGCGGAAATTGATAAAGTTGCCACATGACGGATGGTCTAGGCCAAGCGGGCCGCCGCCGCAAAGTCCTATTCAGCGGCGACCATATTCGCTCGGTCATCAAGCGGTTGCGGCAGGCGGGCGAGCATTTCGCGGGGCACGATTTGCCAGAAATGCCCCGCCACCCGGTCCCATTCGTCGATCAGCGTCGCGGCCCATTTGCTGTCAGTCGCCTCGGCATGAGTGCGCACGAGGTTGAACAACACCCCCTCCCAATGCGAAGAAGCAATGCGTTGCCAGATGATCGAATCGGGGTTGGCGCGGCGCGTAAAACTGCCCGTCGGGTCATAGACAAACGCCATCCCACCGCTCATCCCTGCGCCGAAATTGGCGCCCACTTCGCCCAGCACCACGGCTGTGCCGCCGGTCATATATTCGCACCCGTTCGCGCCGCATCCCTCCACCACGACATCGGCGCCCGAGTTACGCACGGCAAAACGCTCCCCCGCCTGGCCAGCTGCGAATAATTTGCCCGCGGTTGCCCCATAGAGCACAGTGTTGCCGATGATCGTGTTTTCGTGGCTGACCAGCGGCGAGCTGACCACCGGGCGCACGACGATGATCCCGCCCGACAACCCCTTGCCAACATAATCATTCGCGTCGCCAAATACTTCGAGCGTGATTCCCTTGCACAAAAACGCGCCGAGCGATTGCCCCGCCGATCCGCGCAGCCGAACATGGACATGGCCGTCGGCAAGCTTGGCCATGCCGATCGTGCGGGTGATTTCACTCGACAGGCGGGTGCCGACCGCGCGGTGGGTGTTGCGCACCGAATAGGTGAGCTGCATCTTCTCACCGCGCGAAAACACTGCGGCCGCATCGCGGATCATCTGTGCGTCGAGGCTGTCGGGCACTTCGTTGCGCCAGGTGGTCAGCGAAAAGCGGCGCTGATCATCATCCGCATCGACTTTCGCCAAAATCGGATTGAGGTCGAGATCGTCGAGATGTTCGGCCCCCCGGCTGACTTGCCGGAGGAGCTCGGTGCGGCCAATCACTTCGTCGAGGCTGCGCACCCCCAGCCGCGCCAGAATGTCGCGCACTTCCTCGGCAATGAACGTCATCAGGTTGATGACCTTTTCCGGGCTGCCGCCGAATTTCGCGCGCAAAGCCTCATCCTGCGTGCACACACCGACCGGGCAGGTGTTCGAATGGCATTGCCGCACCATGATGCACCCCATCGCGACCAGCGACAGCGTGCCGATGCCAAATTCCTCCGCCCCCAAAATCGCCGCCACCACAATGTCGCGGCCGGTGCGCAGGCCGCCATCGGTGCGCAACCGCACCCGGTGGCGCAGACCATTGAGGGTCAGCACCTGATTAACCTCCGACAGGCCCATTTCCCACGGCGTGCCGGCATATTTGATGCTGGTTTGCGGGGACGCGCCGGTCCCGCCGACATTGCCGGAGACCAGGATGACATCGGCATGCGCCTTTGCCACGCCCGCCGCGACTGTACCGATGCCCGCCGACGACACCAGCTTCACGCACACCCGCGCGCGCGGATTAATCTGTTTCAGGTCATAGATGAGCTGCGCCAGATCCTCGATCGAATAAATATCATGATGCGGCGGCGGCGAAATCAGCGTGACGCCGGGCGTTGCATGGCGCAGCTTGGCGATCAGGTCAGTGACCTTAAACCCTGGCAATTGCCCGCCCTCACCGGGTTTTGCCCCTTGCGCGACCTTGATCTCAATCTCTTCGCAGGCATTGAGATATTCCGCCGTCACGCCAAAACGGCCGCTCGCGACTTGCTTGATCGACGAATTGGCGTTGTCGCCATTGTCATAGGGGGTGTAGCGGCTGCGGTCCTCGCCGCCCTCGCCCGACACCGCCTTTGCGCCGATGCGGTTCATCGCAATTGCGAGCGTCTCATGCGCTTCCGGGCTGAGCGCGCCGAGCGACATGCCCGGCGTCACGAAGCGTTTGCGGATCTCGGTAATCGCCTCGACCTGATCGACCGGCACGCCCTCATCGGGAAAGTTGAACTGAAGCAGATCGCGCAAATACACTGGCGGCAAATCCGCCACCCCGCGCGAAAACTGAAGATAGGTCGAATAGCTGTCGCGCGCGACCGCGTTTTGCAGCAAATGCATTAGCGGCGCGGAATAGGCGTGCGTCTCACTCCCCAGCCTTTGCCGGTAATAGCCGCCAATCGGGAGCGTGGTGACCGGCGCGTCGAACGCCGCCTCATGCCGCATCCGCGCCGAGAGGTGGAGCGAGACATAGCCCTCGCCCGAAATCTTGGCCGGCATGCCGGGGAACAGATCATTGACCAGGCTGCGCGACAAGCCGACCGCTTCGAAATTATAGCCACCCCGATAGCTGGAAATGACGGCAATCCCCATTTTCGACATGATCTTGAGCAGACCATCCTCAATCGAATTGCGGTGCCGCGCCAGGCAATCGGCGATCGACATATCGCCAAACAGCCCGCGTGCGTGCCGGTCTGCAATTGCGGCTTCGGCGAGATAGGCGTTCACCGTCGTCGCGCCGACACCGATCAGCACCGCATAATAATGCGTGTCTAGGCATTCGGCGGTGCGGATGTTCACGCTGGCGTAAGCGCGCAGACCCTTGCGCACCAAATGGGTGTGGACAGCGGCGGCCGCGAGCACGCCGGCAATCGCAATCCGCCCCGGCCCGGCGGCCTCATCGGTCAGGAACAGGTCGGTCCGCCCCTCGCGCACCGCCTGTTCGGCCTGCGCTCGGATGTTCTGGATCGCGGCCCGCAGCGTCTCCGGCCCGCCGCCGACTGCAAAGGTACAGTCGATTTCCGCCGCCTGTGGCCCGAAATAGGCGCGCAGCCGGTCCCAGTCCGCGCAGGTCAGCACCGGCGAATCGAGCACCAGCACCCGGCTTTGCGAGCCCGCAGGGTCGAGGATATTCGCCAGATTGCCAAAGCGCGTTTTGAGCGTCATCACCCGGCGTTCGCGCAACGCGTCGATCGGCGGATTGGTGACTTGCGCGAAATTCTGGCGGAAAAACTGCGCAATCGAACGCGGGCGATCCGAAATCACCGCCAGCGGCGTGTCGTCGCCCATCGATCCGACCGCTTCCTTCCCCTCCACCACCAGCGGGGCAAGGATAAGCTCCATATCCTCCAGCGTCTGGCCCGCCGCAATCTGGCGCCGGATCAGCTCGGGCCGGTCATACCGGCGGACATCGGCTGCGATTTCGGGCAAAGCGTCGATTGTCAGATATTCGCCGATCATCGCGGCATAATCGGCCTCGCCCGCGATCCGGTCCTTAATCGCGCGGTCGCCGAACACCGCACCATTTTCCAGATCAACCGCGATCATCTGCCCCGGCCCCAGCCGCCCCTTGGCGATGATCGACGCCTCTGGCACCACCACCATCCCGCTCTCACTGCCAACGATCAGCAAGCCGTCGCTGGTGCGGCTGTAGCGCAAGGGGCGCAGCGCATTGCGGTCCACCCCGGCGACCACCCACCGGCCATCGGTCATCGCCAGCGCCGCCGGGCCGTCCCACGGCTCCATCACGCTCGCCAGATATTGATACATCGCCCGGTGGTCGGCGGGCATGTCACCCTCCTCCTGCCAAGCCTCTGGCACCAGCATCAGCTTGGCGGTTGGCGCGTCGCGGCCAGAACGGCAAATCGCCTCGAACACAGCGTCAAGTGCTGCGGTATCGCTCGCACCCGCCGGAATCACGGGCTTGATGTCTTCGCTATGCTCGCCAAAGGCGAGGCTCGCCATCTTGATCTCGTGGCTGAGCATCCAGTTCTTGTTGCCGCGGATCGTGTTGATTTCGCCGTTATGGGCCAGGCACCGGAACGGCTGCGCCAGCCACCACTGCGGAAAGGTATTGGTCGAATAGCGCTGATGAAAAATCGCGACGCGACTTTCAAAACGCGGGTCACGCAAGTCAGGATAAAAAACCGACAGGCTCTGGGCGAGGAACAGTCCCTTGTAAATAATCGACCGGCACGACAGCGAGCAGATGTAAAAGCCCTGAATTTGGGCGGCGATGACCCGCTTTTCGATACGCCTGCGGATCAGATAGAGATTTTTTTCAAACTCATCGAGATTGCCTGCGGAAAGGCTGGGCCCCGCGATCATGATCTGTTCAATCTCGGGCCGCGTCGCCTGCGCCTTTTGGCCGATCACCGACACATCGACCGGCACCTGGCGCCAGCCGTAAATCGTATAGCCTTCCTCGATGATCGCCGATTCAACGATGGTCCGGCACGCTTCCTGCGCTGACAAATCGGTGCGGGGGAGGAAAATCATCCCCACGCCGAGCCGATTGGGCAGCGGGCGGTGGCCCGACAGCGCAATCGCATCGTCGAAAAACGCGACCGGCAAGTCGATGTGCAGACCAGCGCCATCGCCGGTCATGCCATCGGCGTCCACCGCACCCCGGTGCCACACCGCTCTCAACGCCTCGATCGCCGATTGGACCACACGGCGATTGGGCTTGCCATCGGTCGCCGCGACGAGGCCGACGCCGCAGGCATCCGATTCCATGTCGGGGCGATACATGCCGTTGGCGGCGAGATGCTCGGCGGGAGTCATGGGGCGGGCGCGTTGATCGGTGATTGTCATGTCGTGGGCCGCTCCGTCGGCAAGAGGCTCTCCAACGTCCTGCGCATCGCCTCTTGGCCAACTTCAGCACCGGCCGCTGCGCCCAGGTTGAACAGCCGACCCTGCAATTCGGGCAACAGCTTCAGCGACTTCTGCCCGACGGGTGACGCATAAAAATCGCTTATCGCCAGAACAACCGCCATCACGAGCGAGATCACGCCGCCTTCCTCCCAACCTTGCCGAGATCGCGCAGATAACGCCCCATCTGCGCCGCCACGTCACGCCCATCGCGCAGCGCCCACACCACCAGCGACGCGCCGCGCACGATGTCGCCTGCCGCAAACACACCGGGCAGGCTGGTTTGCATCGTGGCCGCATCAACCACCACCGTGCCCCAGCGCGTCACGCGCAGGTCGGGCGCGTCGAACAGCACGGGCAGGGGTTCGGCGTCAAAGCCCAGCGCCTTGATGACCAGATCGGCGGGCATCTCCTCCGCTGCCCCCGGATCGGGCTCGGGCGCGCGCCTGCCGCTCGCGTCAGGCGCGCCGAGCCGCATCCGCCCGACGCTGACCGACTGCACGGGGTCGCCCGCAAACCCCTCTGGCGCGGCGAGCCAGACGAACTCGACGCCCTCTTCTTCGGCATTGGCGACTTCGCGCTGGCTGCCGGGCATGTTCGCGCGATCGCGGCGGTAGAGGCATTTGACCGAGGCCGCGCCCTGGCGAACCGCCGTGCGCACGCAGTCCATCGCGGTGTCGCCGCCGCCGATCACCACGACATGCTTGCCCGCCGCGTTTAGTGCGCCTGAATCGAATTCGGGCACCGTATCGCCAAAACACTGGCGGTTCGACGCGATCAGATAGTCGAGCGCGTCGACCACCCCGCTCACCTCGACGCCAGAAACCTGAATGGCGCGCGGCTTGTAGACGCCGGTTGCGATCAGCACCCCATCATGGCGATCGCGCAGTTCATTGAGCGTGACGTCGCGACCGATTTCGACATTCTGGTGAAACTCAATGCCGCCCGCCGCCAGCCGGTCAATCCGGCGCATCACTACCGGCTTCTCCAGCTTGAAGCCGGGAATGCCATAGGTCAGCAGCCCGCCAGCGCGGTCGTGCCGGTCATAGACATGAACCGCATGCCCCAGGCCACACAGATGCTCGGCGGCGGCTAGCCCAGCGGGCCCCGCGCCGATAATCGCAACCGACCGGCCCGTTGGTGGACCGGCGAGGAGCGGCTCGACCCAGCCATTGTCCCAGGCGGTATCGGTAATGAATTTTTCGACGGCACCAATTGTCACCGCGCCATGCCCCGCGGTCTCGATCACGCAATTGCCCTCGCACAGCCGGTCCTGCGGACAGATGCGCCCGCAAATTTCGGGCATGGTCGAGGTGGCGTTGGACAGCTCATACGCCTCGCGCAGCCGCCCCTCCGCCGTCAGTCGCAGCCAGTCGGGGATGTGGTTGTGGAGCGGGCAATGGACCGAGCAATAAGGCACGCCACACTGCGAACAGCGCGCGGCCTGCGCTTCGCCTGCGAGATGGGCATAGCGATCGGCAATCTCTTGAAAATCACTGGCGCGCGAATCTGCGGCGCGCTTTGCCGGATAGGCCTGCGCCGTGCCCACAAATTTCAGCATCGGTTCGTGCGCCATGGTTCCCACCAATTCAGAAGGCGCGCAGCTTTATTACAGAGCGACAATGGAGTCACGCATTAATGCCACTATAGGACAGTTGTTATGCCCTTATTTTTCCAATGCTCTCACCGCCGCCGCAGTTCAACCACGGGACATCGCATTTTAGTACCGTATCGGCCCTATCTGGCCATCAGCCAGATCAGCGCGACGCTGCCCACGACGATCCGATACCAGGCGAACGGCCCAAAACCATGCTTGCCGACAATGCCAACGAACCAGCGCACCACCAGCAGCGCGACGACAAACGCCACCACAAAACCGAGCGCAATCCCGCCCCAGCCCACGCCATTGGCGGCGGCCAGCGTATCGCGGTGGCTGGCCAGTTCGACCACACTCGCGCCGAGCATGGTCGGAATCGCGAGGAAAAAGCTGAATTCGGCCGCTGTGCGCCGCTCCACCCCCAAGGTCAGCGCGCCCAATATCGTCGCCCCCGACCGGCTGACCCCGGGGATCATCGCCAGACATTGCAACACGCCAATCCCAAGCGCGGTGCGCGCCGGAATATCGGCAATGCCGCCTGGCTTGCCCGGCTTGACCACGCGCTCGATCACCAAAATCGCAACGCCGCCCGCGATCAGCGCCACCGCGACCACCACCGGGTTGAGCAGCAACGCCTCAATCTGCTTGCGAAACGCCAGCCCGATGACGACAGCGGGCGTGAACGCGATCAGCAGATTGGCGACAAACCGCCCCGCCCCCGCCTCCCCGCGCAACAGCCCCTGCATCACAACCCAAAAAGTGCGCCAATAAAGCACGACCACGGCCAGAATAGCGCCAAGCTGAATAATGATGTCGAACAATTGCCACTTGGCGTCGCTATAGCCCAGCAACGCGCCCGCGAGGATCAAATGCCCCGTCGATGACACGGGCAAGAACTCGGTAATCCCCTCGACAATGCCGAGCAGGATGATGGTCAAAACATCGCTCACACTTCCCCCGGATCCTCGAAATGACAGCGCAGGCCAACGGAGCCGTTCAGGCAGTCGCGGTAAAGCGGCCATTGCGGCGATATTGCACCAGCCAGCCCGGCGCAATCGCGTCCATCGGCGTCGGCACAATCCCAAACGCCGCCATGCCCATCGCATCGGGTGCGACGACATTATCGCTTTGCAACATCTTCCACTGATCGCGCGTAATCGGCGCGCCGGGCAAAAAGCCGAACGCTGCTATCATCGCCGACACGGCATCGGGCACATCGACCACCAAAGGCGATTGGCCGTTTTGTGCAGCGATCCACTCGATCAGGCCACGCATTGTTACAATGTCAGGCCCGCCCAACGCAAATGTCTGGCCGCCAAATCGCCCAGGCTCAGCAAGCGCGGCCACAATCGCGCGCGCGACATCGCCGACATAGACGGGCTGAAACCGGGCGCTGCCTCGCACTACGGGCACGACGGGCGCGGCCGCGATCATCGCGGCAAAGCGGTTCACAAACTGATCCTCGCGGCCAAAAACGATCGACGGGCGCAAGATCGTCGCTGCCGGGAAAGCGGCGCGCACCATTGCTTCACCCTCGCCCTTGCTGCGGCCATAGGCCGATGGCGAGTGCGGGTCTGCGCCAATCGCCGATATCTGCACCAGCGCGCTGACCCCGGCGCGCGCGGCAGCCGTTGCGACATTGCCCGCGCCCGCCGCCTGAAACGCGTGAAAATCGCCCTTTAATATACCGACAAGATTGACGACTGCGTCGCTCCCCTGCACCGCCCGCGCAATGCTATCGGGTCGGCGGATGTCGGCGGCCACAAATTGCGTTTGACCTAGATTGCCAAGCGGTTTCAGGAACAAAGCGGCTTTGGGATTGCGCTGTGCCACGCGCACCCGCGCGCCATGCGCCAGCAATTCCTGCGCGACATAGCGGCCAAGAAAACCGCCCCCGCCGATCAGCGTGACCATCTTGTCCTTCATCTTGGTTCCTCTAGCGTCAATCCCGACGCGCGAGCCATGCCGCCCCGTTGCGCAAACGGCAAGCGCGAAGAGGTGCGATCGCGTGTTGACAAGCATGCGCCCCCTCCCCTAGAGCGCGCCGCCTACCTGATGTGCAAACATCCGTGCCCAGATGGCGGAATTGGTAGACGCACCAGCTTCAGGTGCTGGCGCTCGCAAGGGCGTGGAGGTTCGAGTCCTCTTCTGGGCACCACTTCCGGTCAAAACCGCGAACCGCGGGGCCGGCTTTCGTGTTGCCCTTGGTGGCAGCCGCTTCGAGCACCGCGGTGGAACCAGCGACGACGATATCGTTGTCGTTGACCGACACGCTGCCTACCAACATCCGCACATAGGAGCGCCGCAGGTCGGCGTTCTGTCCCATAATCTCCGCTCGCAGGATCGCGCCGAACCGCTCGATGGAAGCATCGTCGATAATGTGAGCACCAGCACCCAGTTGGTTCTGTAAGCTGTGCTCGGTTTCGGTCAGTGCCGCGATTGATGCGCGTCCTTCGGCAAGCTTCTCGCCGAAGATCGCATCGCGCGGACTCATCAGCCCTTCTTCGACGAGTTCGAGAAGACGACGCAGCCGAGTTTCGGCGGCGATCCGTTCGCGGCGAACGCGGTCAAGATCATCCTTGCGCCGCTTCTCGGCATCGTCCGACCGGTCAAGAACATCGGCGAGGAGAAGCTTTAGCCGCGAGGGTTCAAGGACGCGCTGCAGCAGGCCTGTGAGCACGATGCTGTCCAAAGCATCCTCTCGAATCGCCTTGCTAGGGCAGCTCGTGGCACCAGCTGTCGCCTTACGATTGCAAATATAATAGCGATAGGCACCACCCTTGCCACTTCTCAGAACCATGCCAGACCCGCATTCGGGATGGCCGCACCTAGCAATTCCGGTCAAGAGCACTGGGGAATTAGTGATCCGCGGGGGTGTGACCCTCGGAGCAGCCTTGGCGCGTATCGCGGCGACGTTTGCGATGACGTCGGGCGCGATGATCTGCGGGCAAGACACGACGATCGCCTCCGCCTCGGTCGGCTTCACGCCCTTCGCGTCGGCTGTGCGATCGCGGTAAGCGCCGGCATAATGCTGGCGATTGAGGATTCCATCGACATTGCTGTGGAAGAAGGACTTGCCACGCAATGTATAACCATTGGCATTGAGGTGCTTCGCGATGGCGCGGGTGCCCATCGGCTGGCCGTTCAAACCGAAGGTGGCCAGCTTGTAGATGAAGCGGACAATCGCCGCTTCCTCCTCGACAATGACGAGCTTCTTTCGGCCCTTGCGCCCGTCAGTGACGACCACCCGTGATTCGTAGCCAAATGGAACCGGGCCCCCGTTCCAATAGCCCGCGTTCGCATTGCCCCGGCGGTCGCGGCAGGTGAAGATCGAGGCGTCGTTGGCGTATTTCTCGTTCATCACCGCGATCATCGAGCGCATCATCCGTCCGTTGGGATCGTCGGCGATGTCCTCGACAAGCGACACCAGCCGCACGCCCGCCTCTGACAGCCTGTGCTCGGCCGTGACCTGCGTCAGCAGACGGCGTGCGAAGCGGCTCAGCGCATACACGACAATCAGATCCACCGGCCGGTCGGCAGCGGTCGCCTGGGCGATCATTCGATCGAATTCACGCCGATGGAGCTTGCGGCCGGAGACGTTCAGCTCCTCGAACTCTTCGGCTACAGTCCAGCCTTGCCGTTCGCAGTAGGAACGGCATGCAGCACGTTGAGCTGCCCCGGAAGCGTTGTTGCCGTCTTCGTCGTCGTTACTAACTCGGGCATAGATATAGGCGCGGAGCGGCTGGGTCATGTCAGGTCCTCAGATCGGTCAAACGGCCTTGTCGAACAGCGTCGCGAGCCGGTCGCGTAGACAGTGGTATACGAGTGCCGCCTCACCAGGCAGCAGTTTATCAATCCGCTCGGGAACGTCGGTGCAGGCGATTTTCGCATCAGAATCGAGTGGACGTGCAGGGTCAACCCCCGCGGATGGACGATTCGCAGGAGTTGCGTCCAAAAACGAGTCACGCTCGGCGCCAGTCGCCTGGCACAGCGAAATGCAGGTGGGAGGATGACGGTCGGCCACGGCCGATGCCTCAAGTCAGCCGATCGCCTTAGTAGCCAAGCAACTTGTCGAGTGCCTCATGAAGGAGGTGGCGGACCTCCGCCTTCCGCCGGTCGTCCAGTGCGGTCGTGTCGACCAGGAGGCGAATGCTGGGGAATTGGTCAGCCGTCATTTCGACCATGGCGACGGCGTCGCCGCTCGAATCCTCCACGCAGTCGATGATCTCGAGCGCCTGGATTTCACCAAGGGCTTCGGCACCCTTTTCCGTCTCGGCAGTCGTCTTGGCCTTGCCCGGCTTGGCAAGGCCGAGCTTCGCCAGCGCCTCGGCCGTGGCGAACCGCTCGGGCTTTGCGAGCAGTGCCTCCAGCTTCGCGTTGAGCCGGGCGACTGCGCCCTTCTCGGGTGCACGCTTCGGATGCGCTGTATCGTCATCGGCGGCAGCGTCGCGCCGCTGCTGAACCTTGTAGAGATAATCGATCGGCGGGTCCTCCGCCTTGATGTGGAGCTCGGCGAAGCGGGGCGCCTCCAAGTAGATTTCGGCGGCCGCCAGCTCCCGTGTGACCCGGCTCTCGGTCCAGCCGATCCGGGCGGCCAGCACCATCTGCGGCACGTTCCAGGCGCGGTGGAACTGGAGAAGCAGGATCGACTTGTCGATCTTGCGTGACTTCAGCGTAAGGAACGTCGCGGCGAAGCGGTTGTAGAGATCGGCATTCTTTGCGCCGGTCCATTCGATTACGCGAACCAGGAGGTTCGCGGTGTTGCCGAACTGGAAGCGCATGGCCATGACGCGCGCCCATCCGTCGACGACGTGCCAGTCATCGCTGACCTTCATCACAACGATCGGCGCGATATTGTCCGGCGTCTGCACGGCATGGAGCAGTGCCTCCCCCGCGCCGCTGTCAAAATCATAGACGCCGCTTGGCGACTGGTCACCGATCAAGAGGTCGCACAGCGGCACCTTGAACTCGCCCGGCTCGAACGGTGCGGCGGGAAACTCTTTGAAAATGCCCCCATTCGTGTCGATCGCGGCCACCTCGGCCACCGGCGGGTCGACCGCATCAGCACTGTCAGTAGCGGCGCTCTCGCCATCACGATCACTCGCGTCGTCCGCCGCGCCCTCGCTTTGAGTTACGTCCGGCAATGCCGGGGCTGGGTCAAATAGTCCGACATCAGCATGGACGGCATTATCCGGTGTGGTGGTGTCCTCGGCGGCGGCGCGGCCTGCCACTTGGGCACTCGCGTCGCTGATGGTATCCTCCGACTGGGACACCGGCTCGGCCATGCCAGTGTCAGCGGCTTCCTGCGCCAGCATGTCAGGCGCGGCGTCCTCTTCGCGCTGAACGATATCGCCGCTGGTGTCCGCCTTTGTATCCGGCGCGGTCTCGGGCTTCACACTTGCCGCAAAGTCAGCGGCGATCTTGGAAAAATCAGTCTGTTTGGTCACGGTCTTTCTCCCGCTCGAGCGGCGGGATGCCGACGAGTGGGAGTTCAGTTATCGTCAATGGATCGTCTGATTTAGAGGACCCCCCTTGTTCGCCGCGATGAATCTTGCAAGCGATAGGCGCTCGTTCGCGGTCAGTGGTGCCGGCGGCGGCGTCGCAGAGTGATTGCCGCCACGCCCACGGTTCGGCGAACGCACGCAATCGTGTTTACGGGCATGAGGGTCGCGCATCATATCGGTCGCAGAGACCTGGCCACGCGCTGCGGCTCTGAGGCAAAATTGGAGCTCATCCGCTGGGATCGAGCTGTCAAAGCAGCCGGGGAACGCAATCTCATGGTCAAGGCCAACATTGTCCCACGCCAGCCGCAGCATGTCGGTTTCACGATAGGGATCGAACCAGATCGCAGGCATGAAACAGATCGTATGTCCAATTGTCGTCGGATCGTTGGTGACGAACTGGCTGGGTTCGTGCCGCGCTTTAGCAACCATGCCCGCGAGAAAGTCGTCGCCAAACCACTTGGAACGGGCGGCAACCGAGCCGGCTGGCGCGCCATTGCCATGGAGCGTCTCCCATCGGCGAGGGTTGGCGACGACGTCGCCCAAGCTGACAGGAAAAGGCGGCGTTGCCGTAGCGGGATGCTTCTTTTTCCGAGCGCACGTCGTCGCATCGACGGCTTCACGCAGAATCGACCACCCGGTTGCTGGGCAGATGCGGGCGATTGGGAGGAGCGCGAGACGACCGATCGCGCTGTCGGTCAAGATATCAAACAACGGCGGCGACTGATTTTGCTTGCGGCCCTTGGACCATCCTAGCCAATCACGGACTTCGAGCAGAAACCGGATCGCCAACAAGCGAACATCGCGTCCTGCGAAGAACTGCGCTGGTTCTTCGCCCTGCACATCGCGCAATCGCGAGTCGAGCACGAAAGGTGGTGCGGTGCGCGCATTGAACCCTGCCAGGTCCAGCGCCGGTTCGCTGACACAACCTTCGATCTCGTCGGTCATGTTCGCGTCCCCACCAGGACCGAAAGACCAGTGGGGATGTCGGGGATTATGGCCCATCGCCATCCCGTCGCCGAACAACAGCGCGAGCGCGCCGCGGTGGCACCACATGCTGCCGACGTAGCGACCCGTGGGACTGTCAGCTGCGACCGCGCCAGCCAGCATCGACGTCGAGCCAAGCGCCGCCATCAACTTCGTCATCATGACGCGGCTTGGGCCGCCAATCGCAAACATCAGCTCAAAAAATCGCTCCGCCTCCCAGAACAGCGCGACGACTGCCCGGAACTTGTCGCGGGGATCCTTGACGGCCCGCAGGAACTGCATGTCCGGCATCCGACGGTTTTCCCGCAGCAGCCTTTGCACACGCCCTGCGTCGCGGCGCCAGACCGCGTCGAACATGGCCGGCCATCCGCCGAGCAGCGTTTCGAGGAGGCTGATCCAGTCGATCAGCGTGACGTCCAAGACCTGGCGTAGCAATTCATCGGCGCAGTGGTCCGCGTCATACGCCTGTCCGGTATAGTCTGGGTCAGTGACCAGCCTTCCCTTGTGATCGCGGCATACTCGCTCGAGATAGACTTTGGGGTCACGGGACACCCGACCCAGATTGGCGTCAACGCCGAACCAATAGGGCCAGCGGTAGATCACTGCTTGGCAGAGGTCGGCACTGTTAGCCGGTGACTGGAGGGCGGCCTCGCGTTGGGCCGTGACAGTGTCCTCATATTTGCGGGCCATGTTCATCATGCGATCCATCACGGGATGGAATTCACCGACGATGTCGCGCAGGCCGGGCAGCCTGCCGTGGCGCCATCCGGCTGCGCGCGTTTCGCGGCCCAGTATGCGGATGTCCGCCATTGATGGAGGCAACCAGTCCTTCGCCTTCTCAAGCACCGAAGTCGGCACGGCGTCGGGATTAGCCGCCATCTCTTCGGCGATAGCTGCGGCAACCCCAGCCATCATGGGGCTCGTTGGCTGACGCGGGTGCAGACTGCTGCTGCTATGTATTGCGGCCATCGGACTTCTCCAAATCATCAAGGAACGCGACATCTTCTTCGCGGACGACGCCGATCACATGCGCCGACCATCTGTTCATGGTGCGTTCTAGGACGGTCACCCGGTTAACCCCAACGTGTGCCAGCTGAAGGGCAGCCACATTGTCCCGGATCGGGACATCTGCTGCCAGCTTGGGCAGTAGCAGCGCAAGTTCGCGGGCCACCGCAACATATTCGCGCTCGATCTGACGTAGGTCGCGCACCTGGTGATAATGCCTGTCACGATCGGTCCATTCGAGCGCCGGCGCGCTGCTGTGCAACGGCGTTCGGCATGTCGCCGGGTTGGCGAGCAGGACCGCGTGCGCTTCGCCGAAAGTGGCGAGAATTGGCGTCGGCTTGCCGTCGTGGATCGCCTGCTGCTTGAGCACGTCAATCTGCTCAGAGCTTGGTGACGCGCACATTGCGGTATTGTCGTCGCGGCGCTGCGCATGCTGGTCGTAGCAGCGGTGCAACTGGCCGATGAAGCTCGCCTGCAAGTCGATCTTCGTGATCACCGCGATCGCGCGAGCCGCCTCGTGGCGAACAAATCGGGCCAGATCTTCCTGGAGGACGAAGAAGCGCGCCCGCAGCCTATCCATCCCTTCATGGATGGCAAGGAAGGCATCGTCGTCGGAGTGCGTGATGCTGTCGCGTAGCGCGAGCAGTTCGGCCCTGACCTGCTGGCGCTCCTGCTCGATGGCTTGGTGGTCAGTTAGTTCGTGAACGACGCCCGCGCGGTCGGTCCATTGGAACTTCATGCACCGACCCCCCGGTAACGAAGATTCGCGCGCGAGGCATCAAGCCAATCGTGCGCGCTGCCGCGCATCAAATGACCCGGAAGGTCGATCTCGAGCAGCGCGCAGGTCGAACGGATGAGCTCCTGCTGGTCCATGGTCATGCGCAACTGGCGCCACCTGCCGGTCAAGCGCATGTCTTCGTCGGCAGCGAGCCAGTCGTCATGCTCGGCGAAATAGCGGTCGGCACGTCGGCGCCAGGCTTGAAACTCGCCCTTGGCCGCCAGCTCTGCAGCGGCCATGTCGATTGCGCGCACCAGCACCGCACCGGCATCGCCGTCGGGCAATTGACGTGCTGCGTGTGTGAGGCGCTGAACCAGTTCGGCGACGCTTTCACCAAGCAGGCCATCGAGCCGCCAACTGTCGGCAGCGACAAGGCCACGGTTGCGCAGGACAAAGCCGAGCGCGATGGCACCGGCAACATCCTTGGGGTCGCGCTTGACCAGCGTCGCCCCCGCCGTAAGCAGCGCCCGCCGACGAAGGGCGTTCGCCGTGTGCCGCGCGATCAGCGATGCGTACGACGCATCGGGCGCTATTGCCGCGGCATCGCCCGCCATATCGATCGCACCGCCTGCGGTGCTCGTCGTTCCTTCTTTATCATCCATGGCCATGATTCGGCTCCTTTCGAGAGCCTTCGATCAGATTCGACCAAAAAGAATTAGAGGACCCCCCTTCTTTGAGGGTGGCGTGGAAAAGCGATAGTATTGAGGTCAGAGTCGGCAGGTGGTAGTATTCAGAAGATTGGGGGGTGTTGGCGAAATAAATCTTTCAGCTTCTCTGAAAGAATCGCGTCGTCTTCCACGACTTGATTTTACACCCCCCTTTCTTCAATTGCGAGATCGGACCAGTGCAGTTTCAAATTTGCAACTCTGGCGAAGTCTGGGTTTCGGTTACTCCTGCTGAGGCTCACCGTATTGCGCGAAAGCGAACCGGTGCGCTTGCCGCAATTGTTCGGCAGCAGCGTAAGGATTTAAAGCAGGAGTCGCGCGAATATCGTCGCGCCGAGCGGGAGCTGCAAAACGATATACGGGAGGCAGACCGGTGCAACCGCGCGTTCTGGAAACGCATCCGCATCAAGCCGGAACTTCGTTCGATGACCGCCATCGAACGCAAGCCAGAGACGCACAAGCCAACGAAGACCGGCTGGCTCGCCGGTGGGTCGCTGATGCCTCGCTATTCCGGACAGATATTCGACCGAATGGGTCGCGCGGGCATCTTCTTTCGTGTGAGGTATTACGGACGCTCGACCAAGGTCGGCGTCGGCCGCCGATCGACACTCTATGTTTGGCAGGGCGCGCATCAGATGGACGACGGGCGCATTCTGTTTGCGTCCAATGTCGGCGAGACAGCCGAGGAAGCGATCGCCGCGCTTGAAGCCGTCGAACTGTTCAACCGCGAGGCCCAAACAGGCGCCAAGCTGCTGTTCCATGCCATTGCTACCGTGCCATACCAACTCGTCGAGATGGACGGCGGTATCGATCGCATGTTCGAAATCGGGCAGCGCTTCGCTGAGGAACAGTTTGGCAGCCGCGACCTGCCATTCGCGCTTGCGCTGCATCCGCCATCGGAAGAAGGCGACCAGCGCAACTGGCATATTCACCTGATTTTCTCGAGCCGCCCACTTGTCCTCACTGGCGACCATGAGTGGGACATCGGCCGCATGATGCGCCGCGAGATCGACAATCCGGAAGCGTTCGAAGAGATGCGACACCTCTATGCACGCATTCAGACCGAGGTCGTGCAGGAAGCTGGTCTCAATATCACCTACACCGCGCTTTCCAACGTCGAGCGCGGACTGCCTAATGCGCCCCAGAAGCATCTGGGGTCGGCCCGGACTGCGCGGGTGCGACGCGGCGAGGAGGACCAGGTCAACGAAAGCAACTGGGAGAAGATGCTGGCGGGCGAAGCCGCGCTGCTTGATGAACAGCTTCGCCATGGCCAGGAGCGGGCCGCCGCCGAACAGGCGCTGCTCGACAGCGTGCAGGAACGCGTGGCGGGGTTGATCGCGAGCGTGACGAATCGGCCCAGCCTCGCGATCCCGGCTCTTGCCGATCATGCCGAGCCGATCGCCAATCTGTCGCTCAGCGCTGCCACCCTTGGTGTCGATAAACCTGCCGATGCGCCGGCGCTGGTGGTGCCGGTTGCAAATTTGCAACCAGGCGACCGTGGGATCGCCGACGTCGCATCGCTGGCTTACCTGCCACCGTCCGAACACGACCGCGCACCCGGCACTTTGATCTCCGGTTCTGCCGTGCGCAGCATGGCGCGGCCGATCGACGTGCCGCGCGCGGTGGCGGGAATTGTCGACCGCGTGGTTGCCCTAGCAAGCGTGCCGAGCCTGCCGACCGCATTTGATACGAATTATCGAATCGCGGCTGTGCCGGTGACGTCCGCCGAGGGCGCACGCGCGGTCTTGCCGTCGCTTCCGCTCGGCAACATCAGCGCAATCGTGGGCCAGGCAGGGGCGGCGATCCGCAAGCCGCCGTCGATTGTCGAGATGGGAGCCGCCACCGATGGGATTGGCCTTTCGCTCGGCATTGGCGACGGCCCGGCGCCGCGTCCACTCGATCTGCCGAAAGAGGCGGCGGCGCTCGCCAGCAGTATCATCGATCGCGACCTCGACGACCTTGACCGGCTATTCGCTGCCCGCCGTGACAGGATCGCCATCGACCGCGCCAAGGCCAAGCGGGCGGAAATGGAACAGGCGCAACAGCGTGAACGTGAGGATACCGAACGGCAGGAGCGCGAAACCGAACAGGCGCTGTTGCGCCAATCCGAGCAAGCCGCGCTCGATGCGATGCTGGCCACGATCGAGGCAGAGCGCATCCTGATCACGTTCGAAGACGATGCGTGCGTTGTCGACGATGCAGTCCGCAAACGGTTCGGAGTTACGCCTGCACGTATTGCCGCAGCGATGACGCAGGAACGATTGGACGCCATTGCCGATCGCCAGCGTGCCGAGATCGAGCCGATGACGGTCTACGCTGCGGCAAACGGCGATCATATCGTGCACGGGGATCGCGGGTGGACGCTGTCGCTGGACGCCCCGGATCATCTTCGTCGCGTTGCCGATGCCTGGGTGCACGAACCGATTCTACAACGTGCGTTCTCAGAAGCCATTGCGATTCATCGCGAGGCGCATGCGAAGGCACAGCTGACGCGTCGGACGGAGCAGTCCGGCACGATTGCTCTCCGACCAAGCCGACGAGAATTGCTTATCTTGGCGGCGCACCAGCGTGAGGCGATGACGGAGCGTTGGCGGCAGAAGCGGCGGTTCGACCAAGAACAGGACACGCGTGGCCACGATGCCGAAATCGGCGCGCTGCGCCCCTCGTCGCCAGTCCCAAGCCAGCCGCTACCAGCGCCTCTTGACCCGGGTCAGGATCGCTGAGGCCGAGCCTTCGGTAGCATCTTCGCGACTTCCTGCTCGCGCGCGTCGCAGAACTCAACCGGCTGTTCGCCAGACCCCCAGGTCTTTTCATGCATCGCCGAGCAGAAGCAGAAGATCCGATCGGAACCCTTCCAATACCAGATCGCGGCCGGGCAATCGCGGCACGCTACTTCGTCGCCCGGCCCCGGCTCGCCGATGCTGTCCCCGCCCACATGCTCAAGGGTTGGACTGGAATGCGGGCTCTTCAGACGGCCGTTTTCCATAAAATCATCATCATCGGTGAATTCCTGCATCGATACATGATGCACCATGCAAGCTTAACATCAGGTTGGCATCCATGGGCAGATCCCACCCGCTTGTAAGTAGCGTGGAAAAGGCCCGCTGGCTGCGGTGCTGATGATCAGAGTGATTGAGCGGAAAAGGGGCTTGGCGCACCGGACCGTCCAGGCGGCCTGATTGCATTTGCGGGCACCAGCCCGCTCTCATGATAAGGTGATCCTATGCGCACATCCATGCGGCCACCGAGCCGCGCGTCCGCCGCAGGCTCGGTCCTGGCCTATGACATTGAAACCATCGCCCCGCAGACCGAGGATGGATCATTCCCGCCCTGGCCGCTTCACAAGCCGATCGCGATCGGCTTTGCAGCCGCACAATGTCGCAATGGCGTCTGGGCCTTCGATATCGAGGCGCTGATCGCCACTGGCGATACTGAAGAAGCTGATCTGATCCGCGCGGCGGACCGGAAAATGGCGGCAGCGGATATCGTGACGGGCTATAACTCGGCCCAGTTCGATGCCCTGGTTCTACGGCTTGCGGCTCAGCGATGCAGGTTGTTCGACTTGAAGGCGCTCGCCGACCACGCTGCGGCCCATCGCTATGGCGGCAATCACCATGATCTGGCAGATCTATATGCCAGCTATGGCCGCAAGGTTTCGCTCGCGGCCATCGCCGATCAGATCGGCATTCCCGTCAAAACGGACGTGTCGGGCGGAGACGTGGCCGCACTGTGGGCAGCGGGCGAGCACGAACGCATCCGCCGATATGTCATGGAAGATGCCGTGGCGACGCTATGCTTGTATCTGGCCTGGCAGGCCGCGCGATCCGCCGACGAAGCCGCGATCACCCGTCCCATGGCTGCACTCGCGCAGCACATTGAGGCGACGCCTGGCCTTCAGCACTTGCGGACCTTTGTCGACTGCTCGCTGATGCGATGGTGCCGCCCACGCGCGCTGAAGGCTGAGATCGCCGCAGCGCTGAAGCGCGTCACGGCCCGGCTACGCCAGGAAGAGGATGAGCGCGCCTTCATGGCCCCCTGATCCTCGGGTCCATCATTAACGCCCAGTCGGCCCGGTCATCCTCGTGATGGCCGGGCCGCATTCATTTGGAGGAACTTCCATGACCACCGATACCATCGTTCTCGCCACATCCTGGATCCAACAGTCCGCTTGGGGCGAATGCCCGGCACGCACCTTGCTGGTCGGCGCCGCGACCCTGACCTGTCGCTATCGCTTCGGCAGCGTCGGATTCGATCTGGGGGCGCACAGCACCACCGTCACCGACAATCCGGTCGAGACAATTTCATGGCTGGCCGACGCCTTCCACATTCCGCCCGCGCGACTGCTGCTGTGGCGTGCTGAGAACATTGTGGTGCCGTCGCTGATCGCCGCCGCCGAGACGGCGCGCGACGCCCTTGCCGCCGCGAAAATGTTGCGCGAGCTGGACCTCGCCTTCACCGGTGAGGTGATCGATGTCGCCGAGACCTATGGAGGCTCCAGCGCCAAATCCTTCGATGCGGTAGCGCACTGGGCGGACGTCCCATTCGTGCCAATGACGCGGGCCGATCTCGAAGAAGCCCACCGCACCGGCTGTCATGGTGCAATCCGCGAGCACCTTGCCGCCCGCGTGAAGGCAACCTGGCAATTGTGGCTCGCCAGTCGAAAGGACGCCGAATCTCTGGTCGGCGCGACCGAGGCCTGGCTGGCAACATCGGATTCGCAGGTGACGCTGTGATCGTCGTCGATGGCAAAGCCTATGTCCGCCCGTGCCGGTCAATTGCAAAGGATGGGTTCGAGCAGAATGACTATGTTGCATCGATTTCTGAACTCTACGAACCTTTGACTACCCTTATGCCGCTCACTGGCAGCTCGATGCTGGCAAAACGTCGCCCCAGCGAAGAAACACGGCTTGCAGAAGCGCTCCGCGCCCAAGCGCCGTGGATGTCGTCGGCGATCGATCTGATTGCCGACCAGACCGCGTTTAGCGCCTGGTCAGGGCAGCCATGGCTGGCGCTGCGACCGATGCTGTTGGTCGGTCCGCCTGGTGGGGGAAAGACGCACTTTGCCCGGCTCGTTGGCGAACTGTCAGGCGCGGGCAATGCCGTTCTGTCGTTCGCCGGGATCAATTCGAACGCCGAGCTGGCAGGCAATCCACGCGGCTTCCGCAACCCGCTTCCCTGCTTCCCGGCGTGCGTGATGCAGCGGACGATGACCGCCAACCCCGTCGTCGTCATCGACGAAGTCGAGAAGACCAGCATCAGCAATATCGGCGATCCCGTCGCCACGCTGTTGACCTTGCTCGAACGCTCCAGCGCGGCCCGGTATTTTGACGGCTGCCTAGCCGCCGAAATCGACCTGTCGCACGTCAACTGGATGTTGACCGCGAACAGTGCCGCACGGCTGCCGACCCCGTTGCTTTCGCGGGTGCAGGTGGTCGAGGTGCGGGGTCCAGGTCCGGAGCATGCCGAACTGGTCTTGGCAATGCTCTGGCGCGACGTCGCCCGCGACGCAGGGCTGCCACCAGCCGCGCTGCCCCGGCTCGAGGCGGCAGCGGAGACCATGCTGCTGCGCCTTTTCCGGAACACCCGCTCGGTTCGCCGCCTGCGTCGCGCGATCGAGGCGTTGGTTGCCGTGTCGGCACGACACGCCCCCCGCGCGCTCAACTGAAGGCAAGTCCCTTCGTGAAGTCACGGTTGGGCACCGTGGAAGAATGAAAAAATGGTTCCGGCCCGCAGACCGACAACAAAAGGAAATGATAGATGAAAATGATGCCTCACCATCAGAACACCATGCTCGCGGTTCGGCGGGAAATGGGCTGGCCAGGGTTCAAGCCGGCGAATGACTGCATCGGCTTCTGTTCCGGTCGTCCCATGGATTTCGAGGTCGGCATGGAAATCGCGCGTGTCGCGCAGATGATGGGCAAGGATGTCATCTATTCGGGCTGGGCCAGCACAGAGGCGACCGAGCCAACCGGCTTCACGGTCGCATATCGGGAAATGCTCAACATCGACATCGTCGACAACCTCGTTCCTTACGCCGCAAACGACGATGCGCCGCTCCTGCTTGTTAGCACCCTCGCGGACGAGTTTTTTGCCATTGATGGGCGCGGCAGCCTCGTCCGCATGCCCGGCAAGACGAAGGACATCCACAAGGGGCGCAAACTTGCGGTGAAGCGGATCAAGGCGCGGGCCGCCGCGATGGATAACTCGCTGCTGGCGAACAACCGGTTCGTGCCGACCGGGCAGGACTGGATCGAGCCAGACCGCGCCCAAATCGAAACCGTCGTTCGCTTCGCCTGACCCACCACGGCGGGCGCCATCCGGTGCCCGCCGATTCCTATTCGGAGACCATCATGAACATCGACAACATCACCACGCCGCTTGCCCCGCGGTGCTGGATCGTGCTCGATATCGAATCCGCCGTGCTCGATGACACCGCCCACAAGCGCTATCAGCAAATGGAACGCTGGGTGCCGTCCGACGACCAACCGATACGCCGCAACTATTTGCGCTCTGAAGACCCGCTGAGCTGCCCGCGATGGATTTTTCAGACCGTGACCAGCGCGTCGGCCATGGTGCTTATCGAGCATATCGACGGTGGTGCTGACGTGCTCGCCTTCGAAACCTTCAGCGCGCCTGATTTGGATGAAAGAGGCGTGGTGGCAGGCCTGCTCAAGTTGCTTGGGGATGCACCACCGAACGCCGAACTCGCCTCATACGCGGGGTCCGCACACGACATTCCGATGCTCGTGTTGGCCGCTTGCCGCCTTGGACTGACCATACCGCCGCGTTGGCGGTGGATGGCGTATAACTGCGGGGATCCCAAACGGCATTTCGATTTTGCGCGGCACGTGACCGGCGGCCTGCGGATGAACCTCGTCCACATGGCCGAGATCGCTGCCGCCCTAGATATCCCGGCCAAGATCAGCGTGCCAGCGGCGGCGGTGGCAAAGTTGATCAAGGCTGGTCGTTGGGGCGATGTCGTGGAAGCCGTCGAGGGCGACGTCATCACATTGGCGCTGCTTCTCGCCCGTTGGCGGAAGCTGAGCGATATAGATGCCGACCCGGTGATTGTGGAGGATCGTATCCTGCGCCGAATCATCGAACTACGGCCCGGCCGCGGATATGTTGCGGCCCTGGAAATGCACCGCCATCGACGCTTCTCTGCGCAATATGCCACCGCAGCCAACGACGCCAAAACGCTGGCACCATGGCTTGATCAGGACGCAGCTTGATCTTCAGCGTTGGTCACTTTGCGGCTGGCCTCGCGACTTTGCGTCGCTGGCCCCTCATTCGCGCAACAATCTGGCTGCGCGACCCACGCATAGACTGGCGCCTTACTTGTTGAAAACAGATGTCCTGTGAGTCTCGACATTGCCGCGCGATCACAATCGGCTATGCGTTTCTCTGGGGAGATTGACGCACGTGCTGCAGGGTGGGTTGTTCACGAGAGATTGGCTGACGGAGGGCATTCATGAGAGTGCCCCATGGCGCGAACTCACCGAGCAATCCGTTGATCGTGCGCGCGAGCAGATTGGTGAACTGCTCACTTCACTCACCAAGCGCAAGGCCCCCGTTGAAGCCGAGACCGAGGAGAAGCTGGTCTATCCGGTGCTGCGCCTGCTGGGATGGGACCACATCTCGGTGCAGCAGCGAATGGATGCGCGCGGCCGCAACGACGTGCCGGATGCCTTGCTGTTCCCGGATGGAGAAGCCGACGAGGCCGCCGCCGGGCTCGATCCGTGGCAGCGTTTCCGCCACGGGGCCGCGCTAGTTGAGGCCAAGCGTTGGAACCGACCGCTGGACCGCGCCGCGCAAGGCGATCAGGGTGTGCCGGCCGCACAACTGATGCATTACCTCAGCCGTGCCGACGTCATCACGCAGGGCAAAATGCGCTGGGGCATCCTGACCAACGGCCGACATTGGCGGCTCTATTGGCAGGGTGCGCTTTCGGTTGCGGACGACTATCTCGAGATCGATCTCGGCAAGGTGTTCGACCTCCCCGGTTGCACACCTGATCTGCTCGATACCGACGTCACCGCCGACCACGCACTGCGCCTGTTTCTGCTGCTGTTCGGTCGGGCGGCGTTCCTGCCTGCGGAACAGGGGCGCTCGTTCCATGACCAGGCGTTGGTCGATGCGCGGCAGTGGGAAGAGCGGGTCGCGCGCGATCTGTCCGACGTCGTCTTCGACCGCGTCTTCCCGTTGCTTGTGCGCGCGTTACCAAAACACGATCGCGCCCGCCCGGAAAGCGCTGGCGATGCCTATCTCGAAGAGGTGCGATCGGGCGCGCTCGTTTTGCTCTACCGGTTGCTGTTCATCCTCTACGCAGAGGATCGTAACCTGCTACCGGACGAGCGGGGCCCCTATGCCCGCTACAGCCTGACCCGCATGCGCCTGGAAATCGCGGACGCGCGCGAGCAGGGCATCGCGCCCGCTGCACGCAGCACGGAATATTGGGGTCGGCTTGAGACAATCTTCGGCGCAATTGCCGAGGGTGACGACGAGCTTGGCATACCACCTTACAACGGTGGCCTATTCGATCCGGCGAACGCACCGCTGCTCGGTCGAGTGCGGCTGCCGGATGCCGTGACGAGCGAGGTGATTTTCCTGTTATCGCACAGGCCCGCCGCGCCGCCCGCCCATCCACGCCCGCGCTACATCAACTACCGCGACTTGTCGGTGCAGCAGCTCGGCTCGATCTACGAATCGATCCTCGAATATGCTGTCGAGGCGGACGGCGCGGGCGGTGTCCGGCCACGGGCGGACAACAGCGCCCGGCATCGTTCGGGTTCCTATTATACCCCGGAAGATCTCGTCGGGCTGATCATCGAGCGTGCGGTTGGCCCGCTGGTTGATGAAGTGACCAGCGCCTTCGCCAACGCCGTTGCCGCTGGCACCACCGGCGATGCGCTCGCGGCGCTCGACCCCGCGACGCGCATGCTCGACCTGAAGATCGTTGATCCGGCGATGGGTTCCGGCCACTTTCTCGTCAGCCTGGTCGACTGGCTGTCTGACAAGGTCTTCAAGGCAACCGAAGACGCGGCCATTGCCGCTGGCGGCGGCTATGTGTCGCCGTTGGTTGAACGCATCGCCGCACTGCGCGCCGACATCCTCGCGCGGGCAAGCGAGCATGGCTGGCCGATCGTCGCCGAACAGCTCGACGATCCGCACATCGTCCGCCGCATGGTGCTGAAGCGTTGTATCTACGGCGTCGACCTCAATCCCATGGCTGTCGAGCTCGCCAAGGTCGCGCTCTGGTTGCACAGCTTCACTGTCGGGGCACCGCTGTCGTTCCTTGATCACCATCTACGCTGCGGCAACAGCGTGCTCGGCGCTTGGGTGCGGCCGACCAGCCTGTGGCTCGCCAATCGCGGGTCGCTGATGGTCAACCGGCATCTCGCTATGATCGACAATGTTGCCGCAGCGATGGCGCAGATCGAAACGATCCCTGACAATGACATTGCCGAGGTCGAACAGTCCAAGGCGCTGTTCGGCACGGTGGCCGAAGCCAGCGCGCCGATCGACGCCCTGCTGAGCATGGTAGAGGCGGACACGTTGATGGGCGTGTTCGACGACGCCCCGGCGCGCATCCGCGAATCGGCCGAGCAGATTGCAACCGTCGGGCGCGCCACTGTTGCGCAGATGGCCGAGGGCGATGACAAAGAGCGCGCCGTGAAGGCCAAGGCGCTGGCCAAGGTCGAGAAGGCGCTGGCCAAGGCAGCAGAGGCCGAACGCCGTTATGCGCGAGCCGAAGCCTTCAAGATGGTCCTGGAGGGGAGCTTCGGTGACCCTGCGATGATCGCAACCGGTGCTATCGAGATTGCCGACCCGGCTCTGCGCGACGGGGCTATCGAGCCTTCGGCGCAAGCCAGCCTGCTGCCCTCGGCCCGTCCTGACGATCGTCGTCGATTGATGGCGGATGCTTTGGTGCGCGAGGCGCGCGCGTTGGCGGACGAGCACCGGTTCCTGAATTGGGAGATCGCCTTTCCCGGCGTCTGGCGCGACCTCGCGTCGCAGGGGCGCAGCGGCGGGTTCGATGCCGTGATCGGCAACCCGCCTTATGTGCGGCAGGAGATGATCAGCTCGATCAAGCCCTCGCTGGAACGCGCCTATGGCAGCTTCGCCGGCACGGCTGACCTCTATGTGTATTTCTATGAGCAGGGGCTGAAGCTGCTGCGGCCGGGCGGACGCATGGCCTATGTTGTCACCAACAAGTGGTTGAAGGCGGGCTATGCCGAAGGGCTGCGGCGGCTGTTCGCCGAGGACGCCTGGGTCGAGTTCATGGCCGATTTCGGCCACGCCAAGCGCTTCTTCCCTGACGCCGACGTGTTCCCGTGCATCATCGCCGTGCGCAAGCCCGACGCCGGACCCGTGCCTGAAATGTTCGACTTGGCCGTCATCCCGCGCGACGATGTGCCGCGTAGCGGGCTGGCCGAAGCCGTGCAGGCGGCGACCTATCTGTCGCGCCGCGATACGCTCACCGCCGATCCCTGGTCGCTCGAGCCGCCCGACGTTGCCGCGCTGCTGGCGAAGATCAGGGCGAACGGCGTGCCGCTGGTCGATTATGCGGGAGTGAAGCCGCTCTATGGCATCAAGACCGGCTTCAACGAAGCCTTCCTGATCGACACGGCAACCAAGGAACGCTTGATCGCCGAGGACGGCCGCGCGGCCGAGGTGATCAAGCCCTATTTGCGCGGGCAGGACATCGATCGTTGGCTGCCGGACTGGGCAGGCCTGTGGATGATCGTGATGAAGTCGAGCAGCGATTTTGCCTGGCCATGGGCGGGCGTGGCGACCGAACAGGCTGCTGAAGCGATCTTCGCCGATGCCTTTCCAAGCCTGCATCGACACTTCAAACTGTTCGAAAGTTTGCCGGACCCCAAGACCGGCAAGCGCAAGGGGTTACGCCATCGCGAGGACCACGGCCGCTTCTGGTGGGAGCTGCGACCGTGTGCTTATTATCACGCGTTTGCTGAGCCGCGCATTTTCTACAACGACATCACGTGGTCGTCCTCGTTCGGCATCGACGTTGCCGAGAGGCTCACCAACAATACCGGATATTTCATACCCTCCGGCGATCCCGTTCTCGCTGCGGTCCTCAATGCGCCTTTGGGCTGGTGGTATTCTTGGCGTCGCGCACAGCACGGCAAGGATGAAGCGCTGCGGTATTTCAGCTCGTTCGTCGAATCCTATCCGATTCCAGCCGCGATCGATAACGAGCGGTCTGCCGTTAGCGATACGGTCTCGCGCTTGGCGGCTGTGACGCGCACTATCCGCACGGCTGATCGTGCGCTCGCCGATTGGCTTCGACTGGAAATAGGCTTGGCAAAGCTGCCTGGATTGCTCGGTGAAGCCAGCCGCCTCGACAGCGACGGCTTCGTCGCGGCAGTGCGCGCCGCGTTGCCCAAGCGTCTGCCATTAACCGCATCGCGGCAGGCGCAATTGCGTGAGAACTTCGCCGAAACCGCAGAACCTGCCCGCACCGCCCGGGCCGCCGCTCTTGGCGACGAACGCACACTCTCCGATATCGTCAACCGCGCCTATGGCCTGACACCGGAAGACATCGCCCTCATGTGGCGAACCGCCCCCCCACGCATGCCGCTGGCGTCACCAATGCCGACCGAGCCGAGCTCAACGGATGCGGCTGCGGACCTGATCTAGAAAGTTTTCCCAAAAGTATGTCGCCGCGCCATGGGCATCGAGCGGCCCGTCGGCATTGCGGCGTGACATCGTGTTGCTTGTGCCGAAGGCGAGACCCTGCTGCGTGTCCTCCAAGGGAAGCCAGTCGTTCATCGAATTCCGCGAGCTGGTCGCAGAATCATAGCTCAGGCAGAGTGCGTTCCGCCACATGTCGCTCCCGTGCCATATGCTGACTTGGCCGACACGCTTGCCGTCAAGATAGACGCTAGCCGCGAACGAGCGGCTGTCGATCCGTTCGAAGTCGGTATTGATGCGCGGGTCAGATGCGTTCAGCTCGGCAAGCTTTTGCTCGAACAACGCTGCAGTGGTGGCGAAACCACTGCGCAGAAAACGGTCACGATCCAGATCGGTCGGCTTCGCGACGATGCCAAGCGTATTAGTCGAACGGACCGAGCGAGATATCGGGTCGGCCGCGGGAGCCGTCGGGACACGACCACGGGCCGCGAAGGCCGGTGAGCTGTTTCCGCCATCGGCTTTTAGCATTTCGCGTATTGCACCGGCGGCATTGTCGAATGCGGTGTCGGCGTCAGACCAGTTGATGACTGCCTTGCCATCCTTGGGCAGCGCTAAGAATTCCGACAGCGTCTCATTGTTGCCGATGGGAACGCCCTTCCATTGACAGGGGCGCAAAATGATCGGGATTACGCGAGCCCTGCCGTCCCGCTGGCGCGCGAACGCCCGCAGCATCTCCTGCTCATAACAGTATTCCGAGGCGATGAAATCCGCCGACACCAGCAGGATCACGACGTTAGACGCCGCCAGGGCGGTCTGAACAGCCGGGTCGAGATGCTCGCCTGGCCGGAGCATTCCATCGTGCCACAAATCGATCAGGCCTTCGCGCCGCAGCGGGGCAAGATGCCGCACAAATTGCTCCTTCAGCGCGCTGTCGGCGTGGGTGTAGGAGATGAAACCGGTTGTCATGACGGCCGACTTTTCGAAACGGCCATGGGCAATGACACGACATTGTCCGGAAGTGGATGAAGGGGCTGACCGGTCAACTGGGTAAACAACTCAGGAGCCATGCCGAGGCCGGCAAGCAGGCGATGCAGATCGATCCCGTCCCTTTTTGAAAGCCAAGCGACAGCCGAGCTCAACAATTCGGGTTCCTCGATCGCGATTCGGTCGTCGTGTCGCTCTGCCTTCGCCTGTCCAGTCTTTACCAGCTGGATGTTGGCAGTCCGATATTGCGCGGCATCGATAAGCCCAAGATCGAACGCGCGTCGTGCAATAGCGCGCACCGAAACCTTCCAGCGCAGCTTCATCGCGAACAGGGCGTTCCAGTCGAGCATTCGTCTTGTCCGCGGGAATTCCCGTGCAAAGGCGACTCGCGGAATCAGAAAAGCTCCGGCGAAGCGGTGCGCCTCACCTTCCGTCACGCTATCGCCCGTGACAATGCCCTGATGCATGATTAGGTGAGCGGCCTCATGCGCGAGATCGAAGCGTAAACGAACACCCGCTGCCTTAGCGGTCGAACGGACGACGATCGGTCGGCGCCGTGCCATCGACAAAGCGTCAATGCGCTCGGTGAGATCGTCGAATTGAACAACCACTGCGCCCGCATTCTCCAAAACACGGGTCATGTTGGTGATCGGACCATCAAGGCCAAGCCCCCAATGTCGCCGAGCGTCCTCGGCAACACGCTCGATCGCATCGGAACCTTCCGGCCGTGCCGATTCCGGAAAGTCCACGTTCGGCAATCGCACTAGAGCTTCAAGCCCGTTCACCAGCGCTTCTAAGGCCGTCCCCCGCGCCACAGCCTGAGCAACTAATCCACGTGGAGCGCTGGCTAGCCGACGAAAATGGCAATCTTCCTCGCGCACGGGATTGATCGCTGGCGTCGAAAAGAACGCAGGCGTAACCTTCAGGACTGCGGCAAGAGCGTCCCGCATTTCGTCTGTCGGTTCCTTCGCGCCGGTTTCGAGTTGATGAACGAACTGACGGCTCGTCGCCACCGATCCCCCCAGTTCATCGAGCGAAAGACCACCGAGTAGCCTCGCCAGTCGCAGCTTATCGCCATGAAACGCCCGCGCACCATCGGCCAGACCGCGGTCCGGCGTGTTGCCCTTCGTTGGCACGATTAAGCTCCGTCAGGGCCGGACCCGGCCTCATCGTCGCGATAAATCTCGTCGTCCCCAAGGTCGCCGACAGACGGCGGAGGCAGATCGCGTCCTTCAGGCCGCTCATCGCCCAGCAACACTATCAGCGGCTCCGCTTCAGCGAGCGGCAATGGCCAAACCGTTTCCGGCTGATCGTTGCGCAGGGCAACGAAGCTCGCGCCCAAAAGAGCGCCGTCGATATCAGTTGTCACGCCGATGCGGAACAACATCCCTGCCGTCGGAACTCCGGGCTCCAGGTCGAGCAGCAATTGCTCGAACGGGGTAGCGACCACGATTTTGGCCGTCGGCTCTGCCGGATCCCCACGCCAGAACCGCATCGGAACCCCGCCGACGCTGAACTGGAAGTGCTTGCCAGCGTCAATGACGCCTAACCACTCAAAGCCAGGCGTCCCCGCAGCCTGATTGATCCGGAAGCAGCCATAGTTGTATGCACATACACCCAAGGTCCAGTTGTCGTCACCGATCGTGGGATCAAACCGGTCGACTGCGCTGCCACGCCCCACCGCAAGCAGCTGAGCAATTTTTACGAGTCGCTCTTCGGTGAGCTCCTGATGGTAATCCCAAGGCCGCATCAAAGTGTCTCCCGGCCCGTCGGATCGGGCGTATGGACATCTTTGTCAACTAAGAACTGATTTGTCAACCGCTAGCATGGTTCCTGGGAGCTATGGCTCGCAGAGCTGTGCTTTACCATCGTGATGGCACCATAGAGTCGACATAAGATTGCGGTGCGGCTTGTCATTACGCGCGTCCCCGCCGATCGTGCGACAATTTCGGACGGAGGGGCTGGCGATGACCGAAAGGATGGCGAAGCTCGATCGGTTGCTGGCGCTCGTCCACGCCCTTTCGGAAACAACCGAAGGGTTGACGCTCGACGAGATGGCCGAGCGGCTCGGCGTCAACCGCCGGACGGCCGAGCGGATGCGCGACATCATCGCTCGGCACTTCGATCTGGACGAGGTAGCCGACGATCGCCGCAAGCGCTTCCTGATCCGCGACAGCCTGCGGCGCGTCTACACGCGACCGACGCCGGCCGAAGTCGCCGCGCTGCAGGCCGAGGTCGATGGCCGACGGCTAGCTGGCCAGACCGCGCGCGCCGATCAGCTCGCCACGTTGCTCGCCAAGGTGAAGGGCGCGTTCGACGACCGCGAGAAGCGGCGGATGGACCCAGACCTTGATGCGCTTGCGCGGTTGCAGCGGACGATCGTGACGGCGGGACCGGTGGCGACCGTCGCCCCGGAGACGATGACCCTCGTGCAAGGCGCCATCCTCGCTGGATGTTGCCTCGAATTTCACTATTCGACCGACGAGCGGTCGGAGCCGAAATGGCGACGCGTCGTCCCCTATGGGCTGGTCCACGGTCCGCTTGCCTATCTGATCGGCAAGATGCCGGGTCGTGATGACCAGCCAGTCTATTATCGGCTCGACCGAATGATCGACGTTCGAGTCAGCGAAAAGCTGGGCTGCGCGCCGGACGATTGGGACATCGACGCTTGGCTCACCGAAAGCTTCGGCGTGTGGCGCGACGAGAAGCAGGACGTGGTCCTGCGTGTGACGCCTGCCTCCGCCGACCGGGCGCGGGGGTGGCGTTTCCACCGATCGCAGTCGGTTGAGGAACTTGACGATGGCGGACTGCGCATCCGTTTCACGACTGGCGGGATGCGTGAACTGGCTGAGCACCTGTTTATCTGGGGTGGGGAAATCGTCATTGAGGGGCCGGATGTGCTCGTCGAGGTCATGTTGGAACGGTTGGCAGCCGCCATGACCATCGTGCCTCCAGAAGCGCGACCGAATCTGACACATCCAAGGTTGATGGATAGGTCATGATGATTCGCACCTCAAAATTCCTGCCCGGCGTGCCGGAAGATCGCATTCTGTCCTTGCTCGCTTCGGCTGGTGGAAACGAGCTTGAGAGCGGCAAACTCGACAGCCCAGAAAGCAGCGCGGCACTTGCGGTCAATGCATTCGGTTGGTTTCTTGATCGCCCTGCCGATTTGCCGCCGTTTCCGCCGCTGGCCGATATCGACTGGCCCGCTCAACGTGTCGATATCGAGCGGCAAATGCGCTTTCCTTGGCGTGGTGGTCGCCACCCATGGCTCGACGCCGCCGTCGAGACTCCGACACATTTGATTGGCATCGAATCGAAGCGGTTTGAGCCGTTCCGTGATGCCAAGACCGTGAACCTCTCCGACGCTTACGATCGTGACGTCTGGGGCGACGGGATGGCACCGTTTACCTTCATGCGGGATGCGCTCCGCCGCAGGGATGCCGTCTTTGCCTACCTTGATTCCGCCCAGCTCGTGAAGCACGCCTTCGGCCTCGTTACCGAGGGCAATCGGATCGGCAAGGCACCGGTGCTGCTCTATCTCTACGCCGAGCCTGACAAGCGCGAGACCAGCGCCATTAGCCCGGAGACGCTTGCGCGGCACCGCGCCGAGATCGCCAGCTTCGCTATCGACGTCGCAGGTGCGGCGGTGCGATTCGCCTCTTGTTCCTACCGCGAATGGTTCGACGGGTGGACAGGTGACGCGTGCCTTCATGCCGGTGCTATCATCGATCGATTCCATCCCTGACTCGGACAAAACCCATGACATACCAACCTCGCCGCTACGGCCTGTCCAAGTCGAAGATCACCGCCTTTGAGCAATGCCCAAAGCGCCTGTGGCTGTCGGTTCATCGCCGCGACCTGGCCGAGCAGGACGAAGGCGCCGAGACACGCTTCGCTACGGGGCATGAAGTCGGCGCCATCGCCTGCGCGTTGCTGCCGGATGGCGTGATGGTCGAGGCCGAGCCGGATTTGGCGGCAGCGCTCGCGACGACGCGCGCGCTTCTCGACGGCGGGCACGACCGGCCGATCTTCGAAGCGACGCTGGAACATGACGGCGTGCTAGTGCGCATCGATGTGCTGGAGCCAGACGGCGCTGGAGGTTGGCACATGGCTGAGGTGAAATCCTCGACTAAGGCGAAAGACCATCACGTAGGCGACCTGGCGACCCAGTTGTGGGTTGCGCGCAACGCCGGTTTGCCTGTTACCAGCGCGGCCATCCGACACATTGACAATAGCTTCGTCCTCGAGCGCGAGGGTGACTGGAGCGGTCTGTTCGCCGACACCGATCTGGTGGCGTTCGCGGAGCCGATTATCGCGACGCGTGCCGATGTGGTCGCCGCAGCCCGCGCTACGCTAGAGGGTGCCGAGCCGGACACCGCGCCCGGCGGCCATTGCGAAACACCGTTCCCGTGCGAATTCGCCGGCTATTGTCATGCAGCACTGCCTGCCGGACCTGACTGGCCTGTGACGGTGTTACCCAACGGCGGCGGCAAGCGGTGGATCGAGCGCAACGTCCTCGATCTGCTTGCGGTTGATCCATCCGAACTGACGAGCGCCGTGCACAAGCGGGTTCATCATGCAACCGTCACCGGCGAGATCTATCACGACATTGTCGGTGCCAGGGCGGTTATGGGCGGCTGGGCGTTCCCGCGCACGTGGCTGGACTTCGAGACGATTGCGTTCGCGGTCCCGCGCTGGATCGGAACGAAGCCATATGGCCAAGTGCCGTTCCAGTTCTCGGCGCATATCGAGGATGCGGACGGCACGATCGATCACCGCGAGTTCCTCAGCCTTGACGGGACAGATCCGCGACGCGGCTGTGCCGAAGCACTCGTGACGATGATCCCGGTCGATGGCGCGGTCATCGGCTACAACGCCAGCTTCGAGAAATCACGGATCGTTGAATTGGCTGCGGTCTTCCCGGACCTCGCACCTGCGCTCTTAGGCGTTGCCGAGCGCGTCGTCGATCTGCTGCCGGTGACCCGCGCCAACTGGTATCACCGCGATCAGCGCGGCAGCTGGTCGATTAAGGCGGTGTTGCCGACGATTGCCGTAGAGATGGATTATGCCGGGCTCGAAGTAAAGGACGGCGGCAGCGCGCAGGAAGCCTATATCGAAGCGATCGCTTCGAACACCTCCGACGCTCGACGGATGGCGCTCGATGCTGCCCTGCGAGCTTACTGTGGACGCGATACCGAGGCGATGATCGTCCTCGCGCGCCGACTATCCGAAGGGTTGCAGTTGTGAAGGGCGAAATACTG
The DNA here is from genome assembly GCA_013822915.1 of Sphingomonas sp. GTDB lineage: Bacteria > Pseudomonadota > Alphaproteobacteria > Sphingomonadales > Sphingomonadaceae > Sphingomonas. The sequence goes on from PNLG01000208.1 coordinate 48,429, forward strand.
ACGCTAAGTCATGCGACGGAGCGTGATATCGATCTGCTGCTGGTCGAAGAGCTGCGCTGCTCGCACGTGTTTCGCGATCGCTTCATCGGCGAGTTATCGTTGATCAGCGGCGCCAATCTAAGCCACATCAACGGCAAGGTCTCCCATAGTCGGCGTCGCATGCATAGCCGGCGCGAGATTGACATCTTACTCGAAGTCGAAGCTCTCGAAGGAAAATATGCCGTCCTGATCGAGAACAAGCTCGACACAGCCGAACAGCCGCAGCAGGCAGAGTCTTACCGACTAGAAGCGAGCGCCCTCGCGACCGAGGGCTTCGACTTCGCGCTGACAGTGCTCGTCTGTCCTGAGGCGTATGTTGCAAAAGCCCCTATATTCGCGGGAAAGTTCGACGCGGTGTTCACCTATGAGCAAATCCTTGCCTTGTTAAGGGAAAGGGCTGACGCCGAGACGGGCGAATTGATGTCAAGGCTACGATACCGAGCAGACTTAGTGTCGCAAGCGATCGAAAAAGGGCGACGTGGTTACAAGGCAGTTCCGCTCGCTGCTGTCAGTAACTTTGCTCGTGCCTATGTGAGCATGCTTGATGAGCTTGGGATCGCGCTCCCCGCTGGACCGAGCATGCTCAAGGACGCGCCCGGCGAGAGTAAGACGATGATTTTCGCACCATCGGCATTGCCGAGCTGGGAATTTCTACCACAAACCCGGTTGGTCCATCAGCTTCGTGAGGGCAACGCCAACATCTGTCTTTATGGCTGGGGTGACTATTTCTCTCACCTCGCAGGCGAGATCGCGCCCGCGCTTGCGGGAACGGCCTATCGCCTTGTGCCGACCGTCAACAAAAGATCCAACGGCCGCGCCGGCCTTATGATTGTGGCGGACACGCCAATAATCGACAATCTGGCCGACTTCGATGGGCAGCGCCAGAAGATCGAAATTGGGATGCGCGTGACCAAGGCGCTCGCCGACTGGTTCGTAACCCAGCGAGCTGGATGCCGAGCGTGGTCCGACCGGGTTGCCGCGCTAAGCTCGAAATAATGAGGGGGATACATGAAAGAAGCAGAATTCAAGGCGTGGATGGAAGCGGAGGGTTATTCCAAAGCCACCATCAACACACAGATGACCGACGTGCGGCGTCTTGATAAGGCGTATGGCGATCTTGATGCTCTGCCGGATGGACAGACTATCGCTGATCTTCGAGATTTGCTCGCCTATTCAAAATCTGACCAGCGCGACGGTCGACCCAGCCCTGCCAAATTCGAAATTGACGGCGACCTCTACAGCAACTTGGCTCATTTCCGAGCCGCGCTCAATTTCTATCGGCGGTTCCTTGATGCTCAAAAGGGAATGCAGAGTGGCGCAACTTACGGCTTGACCCCGCAGAACATCCTCGACGCAATCGGGCGGTGCGATGCTGCGGGGTCTGTCGAGGCGTTCATTGCCAACCTGGATGGCTTAGGCACCCCTGCCAAGTTCTGGTTGCTCCATCGGGGCAAGCGGTATCCCAGCAAGGCGATCGTCCGCGATGCGCTTGCGCATGTCGGTAACGATGCGCTCCCAGGCGGGGCGCAGGCGAAGACAGCTCTCGATACGCTTGGCTTCGTCGTGATCGACTGGCAGGCATTCAAGCCATTGCGCGACAAATTTCTGTCGCGGATGTCGGACTTCCGTGACTTTCGGCAGCAGGACGGTGATTACTGGACGGTCGAGCGTCGCTACAAGGACAAGGCGATCGAAAAGGTCCGCGCGATCGCAGCATCGTCCGCCGACGACCGGATAGCCGGCGAGCAGATTTACCGCGCGCTGAGCGTCGAGGTGCAGGGATTGCCGCTCAGCTGGCGGACGCTTGATGAGGTCAGCAAGGCCGAGGGTCCCTTACGAGACCGCTTCTTCGAGATCGTCGCGTGGCTGGCGCGGAGTGACGATGATCCTATCAACACGATCACCAACGGCGCGCTGGCGCTGGAGACCTTGAAGGCCGAGGGCGTCGCCGGGTTGCGTCGTGGCGAGGTGCTGGCCATTGCCATCAGCGTCGTCGGCACCATGCATCCGGAGGCTGCCAGCTGGTTCAAAATCACCCGCGTCGAGGCGATGGGGAAGCAGATGTTCGGGCGAAAGCTGTTCGGCACTGCCCAATATGACCCGGACGACCTGGACGAATTTCTCCAATTGATGCGAGCGCTGTTTGCGCTGTTTGCCACCGAGTTCGAATGGAACCCAACCGACCTCTTCGACGTGCAGGGCTTCGTCTGGGTAGCGCTTGAGGATAAGTGGGACGGCGAAGAGGAGGCTCCGCCTTTGGAATTGCCAGCGGCCGACTCGCAAGCCGAAATTCTTCAGGAGGGCCCCTACTGGTTCGTTGGCGCATCTTTCGGGCGGACAAGTGACCAGTTCGATCGTTTCATCACAGAGGGCATCTGGGAAATTGATACGCCAAGCGACCGGCATCGCGAGCAGGTGCGGCGAATGCAGCCGGGCGAGCGGATCGCGATTAAGGCGACTTACGTCCGCAAGAATAGTCTGCCGTTCGATAATCGCGGTCGTCCAGCATCGGTGATGTCAATCAAGGCGATCGGCACGATCACAGTCAACGGGGGCGATGGCGAACGTGTTTCGGTCGCATGGGAATCGACGTCTGCGCCCCGCGAATGGTATCATTACACCTACCAGCCCACCATTTGGGAAGTTTATCCAACCAACGAAATGGCGGAACGCCTGATCCGCTTCGCCTTCCACGGCGAAGCCCAAGATTACGAGTGGTTCCTGCAGAAATGGGGCCGCCTAGCAACGGAAGAGGATACGCCGGTAGATCCGGTCAAGCGCTCGCCGCTCAACCTGATCCTCTATGGCCCGCCTGGCACCGGAAAGACTTATCGGACGATGGCTGAGGCAGTGCGGTTGTGTCGCGGTCTTGCGGACGACGATTCGCTTTTGAACGATGCTGGACGGCGGCAGGAGCTGCGTCAGGCTTACGAGGAATTGAAGGGCCAAGGACAGGTCGGCTTTGTCACCTTCCACCAGAACTATGCTTATGAGGATTTCGTCGAAGGGTTGCGCCCACAGCCGCTCGCCGATGGCGTCGGCTTCACCCTGAAGGCGCAACCGGGCATCCTGCGACAGATGGCGGAGGCAGCCGAGCTCAGTGCCGAGGAGCATGTTCTCGTGATCGATGAGATCAACCGCGCCAATATCTCCAAGGTTTTCGGTGAACTCATCACCCTGATCGAGCCGGACAAGCGGCTCGGGATGGATGAAGGCATGCGGCTGACCTTACCATACAGCGGTGCCCGGTTCGGCGTGCCCGCTAACCTGCACATCGTTGGGACAATGAATACGGCCGACCGTTCGATCGCTCTGCTCGACACCGCGCTCCGCCGCCGGTTCGAATTTCGCGAGCTTATGCCAGACGTGTCTCTTCTAAAGCCGGTTGATGGCATCAATCTTGCCGCGCTGCTCGCAACTATAAACGAACGGATCGAATATCTCTTCGATCGCGAGCATCAGATCGGCCACGCCTATTTCATTCGCTGCGCAACCCGTGGTGACGTTGACGAGGTCATGCGGCACAAGGTGATCCCGTTGCTCGCGGAATATTTCTACGAGGACTGGGCGAAGGTCGCCGCAGTGCTTGGCGATGGCGACGACGGTGAAAGTGATCGTGAAGGGCGGTTCATCGACCGTCGCCGATTGAAGGCGCCCAAGGGCTTGGGCGGCGACGAGGATGCCGCCCCACGGTATCGCTGGAGCGTTCGTGACACCTTCTCCTTTGACGGCTTCGCCTCGGCGTGATCCGCCGGACCATCTTGGAATGGGAGGCGATCCGCTATGGGGACGCTGCGGACGAAATTCCGGCCAATGCTGCGGATCGGATCGCGGCGGTTGCAGCGGCCTCACCACTGGCGGGGCGGGGCGGTGGCGGCGTGCTGGAACATGGACGCAAAGCGCTTCGCGCGCGCGGTGTGGTTGGCGTCATCGCCGCCGACGGCACCGTGCTCGAGATCCTGCCCAAAATCGATATTCCGGGTGTGGAGGGCGACCATGCTACCGGCAGCATCCGTCGCCGGCTGGTCCACATGCTCGCCGTCGCGCTCGACCTGAAAATCGACGCGGGGCAGGTAACCGCGCTCGACTGGCAGCGCGAGACACTGCTGGAGATCCTGATCCGTCTTTTCTCAGAGAAGCTGGTCGATGCTGTGCGGCAGGGAATGCCCCGCCGCTATGTCGAGCATGCCGACGACCTTCCCGCCCTGCGTGGGCGGCTGAATGTGACACGCCAGTTCACGACGTTGGCCGTTGAGCCATCGCGGCTTGCGTGTCGCTATGATGCGCTGACCCCGGACATCGCGCTCAATCGGATCATGAAGGCGGCGGTCATGCGGCTCTCCCGCGTTGCCCGCACCACCGACAACCTGCGTCGCTTGCGCGAGTTGGCCTTCGCTTATGCCGATATCGCAGACGTGCCGGTCCCGGCGTTACGGTGGGACGATGTAGTTTTGGATCGCACCAATGGGCGCTGGCGTGAACTGCTGAATCTCGCTCGCCTACTGCTGGGTGAACGGTTCCAGACGACCTCCGCCGGCGGCGGCGACGGCTTCTCGCTGCTGTTCGAAATGAACGTGCTTTTCGAGGAATACGTCGCGCGCGTGCTGAAGCGCGCGCTGGCCGACACCGACCTCCGGGTCGTCAGCCAGGGCGGGCGGCTCTATTGCCTCGAGACCGAGGACCGGCGGCAGGTGTTCCAGACCCGGCCGGATATCCTCATCAAGCGCGGTGGCGCAGTCCTGCAAGTGATAGATACGAAGTGGAAGCGGATCGTCGCGCGTATTGACGACCCCAAGCGCGGCGTGTCGCAGGCCGATGTGTATCAGATGATGGCCTATGGTCGGCTTTACCAGTGCGGCAAGCTGACCTTGCTCTATCCGCACCATCGCGAAGCTGGATGCGACGAAGGACTGATCGGCGAATATGCCGTCAATTCCAGCGACGATTGCCTTGAGCTGTTCTCGGTCGATGTCGCTCGCGGTGACGATATCGGAGCGAGGCTGGCTCGCGCATGTCTCATGGACGCGAAGGTGTAGAGCCTGTGATCGTGGATCGCACCAATCCAGCGTCTCCTCCTCCAACGCGCCGTCCATGTGCCGCAGCAATCCTAAGGCCGCAGCCAACTGGCCAAGCATATCTCAAAGTGCCCTTCGCTCGCTGCGGTGACGGCGTTGCGCGGCATGTTTCCTCTGTCGCGGATCCTCGGCAGGGGCCGTTCCGCTGCCTTGATTGCGAGGAGGTGCTCACGCTCAGGCAACCCCGCAACAAGCGCCAGCATTTCGCGCACCGACCGGATTCCCAGTGCACGGGAGAAACCGCGCTTCATCGCTACGCAAAAGAAATCCTCGCGACCAGCAAGACGCTGACACTGCCGAGCCTCATCCTTCACGATGAAGGCATCGAAGAAATGGTCTTTGTCGCTGGCATCTATCAGTTCGACGAAGTGCTCCCCGAGCACAAGGTCGATACGTTCCAGCCTGACGCACTCGTCCGGATTAATGGCAACGAACTTGCAGTTGAGTTCCTCGTCTCTCATGCGGTTGGGGATGAAAAGCGCACCAAGGTCCAAGGCCGTGACATTTCGATGGTCGAAATCGACTTGTCGGGCTTGAAGCCTGGAATAATGGATACCGCTGAGCTGGACGCGGCGATCCTACACCGCTCGCCGCGAAGCTGGATCCATCATCGCAAGGCCGCAGCCGCGAAGCGCAAGCTCGACGCTGCGGTTGCCAAGAAAAGGTCAGAGCGGGGCGAAAAGCTCAAGGGACATATTTTACGTGCGCGGCGCGGCAAGCCGCCGGCAGGTTGGATAGACGCGGCCACAGCTGCTGTCCGTCGGACCGGACTAGAAGCGCTTATCGACGTCCAGACCGATGGTGGACACTGGTTCACCGTGTCCGATCGTCTTTGGCAGGCGCAAGCGTTATATACCTATGTAATCAAGCCTAGTGAGACTTACTCGCCTGGCGGCAGAGATCTTGAGATTAAGGGCGAATTTCCAAACGAGCGAGACCTGTCATCGCGGCTCCCTAGATGGATGATCCGCACCGACCTTTCCAACTATCCGCTCAAGCGGCTGAACGAGGCCGGGTTTAGTAGCGAATCCTACGGAAGCCCGCACAGTTCGGTATGGGGCTATTTCGCCACGCTTTCCAGCATGGGGCGGGCCGTATTCTGGAGCCGGGAAGATCAGAAATTCTTCGTAGAAAAAGACCTTCAACATTTGCTCCATCGGCGTTTGGAGCTGCGTGGAATTGTTATGCAACTTCTGCGCGACGCAGAAGTCGAGGAGCACAAGGCTGCGTATCCCAGCTGGGCGAACAGCTATCGCATCGATGGCGTGACGGCGGCGCAGCTGGTCGAGACCGGCGGCGATGCCTATCAGTTACTGGCGTCGCGCTTGTCCAAGCTCCAATCGATGGTGTCGGGCTATCTGCCCAAGGTGGTCGATGATCTATGCGGCCTACCGCTTGAAGCGATCCGTCAGCGTAATATCGACCTGATCGCGGTCGCGGACGCGAAAAAGGCAGCCGCGCTGGAGAAGGCCAAAGCCGAGCGCATCGACTGGATACGGTCGCAGGCACGCGAAATCCTTCAGGATGAAGCTCCCGCCTGGTTGGAGCAGCGCGTCAAAGATACCGACATCAGCCTTCTCGACTTCGCGGGTGAGAGTGACGAGGGTATGCGACACTTCCAGAATCGGCTTGATCAAGATGGGAAGGCGCGTCGTCGCAGGATCACAGAGGAGCGTGATCTGGCGGAGGTGCGCAGTCGGCTTGAGGCCGCCGCGAAGGCGTCGTTCTCAAGCGAAGCGCTGGCAGACTTATTCTTGAGATCCGGTCATCCTCGGCTCGGGGGTGCCCGGCCGATGGAATACTGCCGAAGCCAACGCGACCTCTCGCTGATCGTAAGCCTGTTGCCGAAAAATCGGTAGCTTGTGGGCTTGCATTGAGTGCTTCAGCCGCATCGAACCAAAATTCTCAAATGATCGGTTATCGCTCAGTCGCCTGAATCTTGGGCCCGCTATTGTCGGACGCAAATCCGATACTGAGACGTCAGTTGTCGGCCCAATTTCAGCCGCATGATCCGGAAATTATCCAATAAACTGAGCGCCCATCTTTGTCCTCTGCGGGGCACCACCTCATGTCGCACGAATATCGACCATGATAGCGAATTCGGTGTCGGTCGTTACGCTTGCAGTTCCATCATGGGCCGCTGCAATTGCAGACACCATTGTCAGCCCCAGCCCGTGTCCGGTTGTAGAGCGGCTGCTGTCTGCCCTCGTGAAACGCTGAAATAAGATCGCTGCGGCTTCGGGTGACACGCCGGGACCGTCATCGGCGACCCTTAACCGCACGCTGGCGCCGGTCCGTTCGAGCGCGACCGTCACTTTGGTGCCGACGGGTGTGTGCGCAATCGCGTTGTCGAGCAAATTGCTGAGCAGCCGCTGGAGCAATCGGCGGTCGCCTTGGACGACGATGCCCGGGGCAATGGCGGATTCCAATCGATGCCCGCTGGCTTCCATGGCCGGTCGATAGACTTCGATCAGGTCGGTTACGAGCGCGCTCAGCGACACGTCGGTGAAATGGGCGCGGGCGCTCATGCCCTCGACCTCGGCGATCCGCAGCAGCGCGGCGAAGATCTCCAGCAAGTCGCGTGCTTCGGCTGCCGCTGCCTCGATAGCCACAAGTTGAATAGCACGGTCGTCGCTCGCCAGCGCTTCGTCGAGGCGGTTATGCAGGCGCGTGAGCGGCGTGCGAAGGTCATGGGCGACGTCGCTCGATACCTGCCGCAGGTTGTCCATCAGCCCGCCGATCCGGTCGAGCATGCGGTTAAGCGTGGCGGCCACCCCGTCGAACTCATCGCCGCTGCCGGTGACCGGCACCCGCCGTGCGAGGTCGCCATCGATGATCGCCAAGGCGGTCCGGTCGATCCGGGCCAGCCGCGCGCGCGTGACCGCGCCGACGATCCAGGCGGCAGCGATTCCCAGCAGCAGCATCGCCCCGAACGCACCGGCGAACAGCCGCAGCAACGTGACATCTATCTCATCGATCACCGCGCGGTCGGCGGCAACGAGCAGTCGGTGCCCACTTGGCAAGATCGTGGTCAGCGACTGTGCAATACGGCGCTCGCCAGCCTCGGTGTAGGGCAGCAGTTCGACGTAGCCCGGCTTGGTCGGCACGGGCGCGTCGAGCCGCCCAGCGACCCGGCGACCGGCGGCATCGACCAGCACATAGGCAAGGCTCGCTGTGCTGCGCGCGGCCTCGCGGCGACGGATCGCCGCAGCGATGCCGGTCGGCCCGTCATCGCCCTCGTCGATCAATGCCTGCGTCTCGGCGGCGATGCGGTGGTCGAGCTGCTGTTCGAGCGCTTCATGCGTCGTCTCGAACGCGACCACGCCGATCGCCAAGGTCGCCAGGGCAAAACCAAAGGCAACTATTGCAACGAGCCCAAATGTGCCGCGCCACCAGCGCTTCATCACTCGCCCCGGATCATATAGCCAGCACCGCGCACCGTCTCGATCGGATCGGTATCGAACCCGGCGTTGAGCTTTGACCGCAACCGGCTCAAATGCGTTTCGACGATATTGGTCTTCGGATCGAAATCGAAATCCCAGACGCGCTCCAGCAGCATGGTGCGCGTCATCACCCGGCCAGGATTGCGCATCAGTTCGGCGAGCAGCACGAATTCGCGTGGCTGAAGCGCGACGCGCCGACCCGCGCGTGTCGCTGTGCGACGATCCAGGTCGAGGACGATATCGCCGACCTCAAGGCGTGCCGGCTGCACTGACGTCACCGGGCGACGACCCAGCGCCATGACCCGCGCGGCGAGTTCGCTAAACGCAAAGGGCTTGACCAGATAGTCATCAGCGCCGCCCTCTAATCCCTCGACCCGGTCGGCGATGCCATCGATCGCCGTGAGCATCAGCACGGGCGTGGTGTCGCCGGTAGCGCGCAGCGCCTTGACGAGGGATAGGCCGTCGAGGCCGGGGAGCATCCGATCGACCACCAGCGCATCGAACCCGCCCTCAGTCGCCTGGAACAGCCCGTCGCGGCCATCGGCGCTGGCGACGATCTGGTGCCCCAGTTCGGAAAGGCCGCGGGCGACGAAGCGGTTGGTGTCGGCGTCGTCTTCGACGATCAAGATGCGCATCGCGTCATTCTAGCGGCGACGCAGCAGTGCGCCAGCCTCCGCCGAGCGCACGGAACAGCGCGACTTGCGCCTGTGCGATGGCAAGATCGGACTGGGCGACGGCGAGCGACGCCTGCGCC
>PNLG01000107.1 GCA_013822915.1 Sphingomonas sp.
TGCGGCGCAATTGATGACCACGGCCGGAAAGCAGGGCTGTGCCGATGTCCAGCCGCGCGCGGTCCCTTCCAATGTGCGGTTGTCACTGGTGCCCGCCAGATCGAGCGTTGCAAAGCCCGTCCCGGCATGATTTGCGATCAGCCGCGCGAGATGCGATTTACCGCATCCCGGCGGTCCGACAAGCAGCAGCGGCCGGAACGCCACCCATGGCCGCCCGGCCCAAAGCTGGAGGCGGAGCTGTGCGTCGATGCGGTCGATTGCCGCGTTCAGCCACGGCGCTTCTTGATGCAGCAGACTGGTGAGCGATAACGTGCCATCGCTTGTCGGTGTCAGCGCGTCGCCGCCAGCCAGCGGCAGATTGGATGTCAGCGTGGCGAACCGCTGCTGCAGGCCCGTGACGAAGATCGAGCCATCGTTTTGCTCAGGCTCGATCCCCGTGCAGAGCGTCACATAGGCGATTTTCGGGATCGACCGTCGATCGACAACGGACTTGTCAATGTTGGTCCGCTCCCCATCGGCCAGCGCGTTACTGGGCATGTGCTTTTCTCCCATGGGCAAGGATCACGAGATCGCGGCATCGCTGCTGCCCGGCCGCCAGGCGTCGAACGCGTCACTGGCACTCTTGGCGGTGCCGTTGCTTTCAGCCAGCCACAGCCGCCACACGGCCACGGCTTCAGCCTCGACATGGTCGCGCAGCCAGGCGCGCTCGCCGAACCCCCAGGCGCTCTCGACCGCTGCTGGATCGGCTGCGGGCGCCTCGATACCGTTCCCTGCGGCGACCTCGGCCAGCGGCGGTGCTCCTGCGCCGCCGTGATGGATGGCGAGATCGATGCTCGGCGCCGTCACCAATCGGGTCAGCCGATCGAGAAAGGCGCGGCCAAGCTCGGGATCGCCGGTGGTCGCGGCATCGAGCAGCGGCGCTATCGCCCGGTCGGCAAGCTGCCAGCCGATTACGATGCCCGATTGTGGCAGGGCGTTCAGCGCCCAGAGCAACAGGCTATCTTCGCGGTCACCTGCGCCCACGGCATGGCGCTTCAGGCTGAACCCCCAGGTGCCATCCGAATTGCGCTCGGCGATCAGCACGGCGATAGCCACCAGATGCGACATCGCAGAATGCTTACCGCGCTGGTCGGCATCGATACGCACGCTTGCGACGGCAAGCGTGATGAATGAGCAGGCATTGGTCATGATGATTTCCTGAACAGGGCGCGCGTCTTCGCGCCGCCGATCGGATGTCGGCAGCGGCATGCGCGCAGGATGGGATGGGATGGGTTGAAGGAGGCCCGGTTGGCCGGGTTAGAAGGCGGCGGCCTCGCCGCTGAACGCGCGTTCGTCGGCGGCGTGCTGGACACGGCGCTCGGCAAGTTTCAGCGCATCGGCAATGCCCAGCGCCAGCGCGCGAGATCGTGCCCAGACGGCAGCCGGCGACGTTGCAAACGGCATGAGGTGCGCGCGTTTGGGCGAACGTTCGATCCACTGCGCGAAGGCGGCAAGCGGCCGGACAATCAGCGCTTCATCGCTGTGCCGCCAGGCATGATGCGCAAGCCAGGCACAATAGGTCGCGGCGACATCTTCCTCGCAGTAGCGCGCAATGGCATCGACGTCGCCCGATCGCCAAAGCGCACCGACGTCGCTGCCGTGGACGGTCGTTTTCACAGGGATACTGAGCCGGTCACAGACCTCCGACAAGCTCGGCCGTTTGGTCCCGCCATAGAGCGAATACATCTCTGCCAGATCGCAGTGCGACCGGCCAAAGCGGTGCGCGCGTGCATGGTGCGACAAGCCTGTCAGATCGAACCGCCGTTCGGCGATTGCCCCGAGCTGCAGCACCGGCAAATCATAACCGCGGCTGTTGAACCCGACGGTGGTCGCACCCGTCGTCATCTGCGCATCGACCGCCTGGTAGAAGTCCCCTTCCCTACCCGGCTGGCAGACGATGCTCGTCATCCGGAACCGGTAGCGACGATCCTGCAGCGACGCGGTCAGGAAGCTCGCAACCACCGGCCGGTGCAACGGCCACTTCGGGAAGCTGCCATCATCAGTTTCATTATCGACGATCGATTCGACATCGAACACCACGACGTGATCGCCCGCATGCTCGTCGCTGGGGCGTTGTGGATAGATTGATCGCATAAACCATATCCTTCAGGAACGATCGCGCGTGCCGGTGCACGCACGGATCGAAAGGCAAGTTTGCAAAAACCAGCTGCGCCTGTCGGCGCATCCAATTTTTTCCAACTCCCCTTCCGATCGCTCTTCCCCTTTCCAATCTGTTCTATTGCGCCCGGTGGCGCTGCATTGCGGCGCATGGTGCGCCGCGATTTTCCGACGCCAGAGACAGACTGGTCGGTCCATGGGGTGGGTGAGATCGTCGCGACAGTCATCGGCGCTCTCCTGTTTCGCAGATGTTGCGACCGCATGTCGGGTCACGACCGGGCTCGCTGCGGCGGGGCTGAGGCAGAAATCACTCGCGATCTTTCGGAGCATGCAAATCTGCCCGCGCTGGTGATTCGATCCAGGCCTTTGACCCTGCCAGCCCTTTCCTTGAGCCGGACGCATAAGCGGCTACTCTTTGACCCATGCAGGTATCAGATTCTGACCACGATTCCGGGGCCGGTTTTGGACGGGAGTGCGACGAAGGGCGCGGCGAACCTCCGCGCTGGCACGGCCATGATCGGGCGGAATGACCCATTTGCGGTCGCTCGCGGCCCCTTAGTCCCCTCCCAGTTCTGGACATCTGTTCAGCCGGCGATTTGCGGCATCAAGTTGAACGAAATGGCCTAGCCGCAAGCACGATGCGCAAGGCATCGGTAATGAGTATACCCTACCGTAGAAAAATGAACGCGTTCACTCCTTTGGTCGAAGCTAACCATTGCGGCCAGTCTACATCCGCCAGCGAATGCAGCCTCTGGCGAGGGCGCTGCATCGAAGAATTCGCTTTTGCCGAAGCGGCAGTCAGTGAAGCTCTCAGCCATCTGTCGACGATCGCAACCAGCGGTGCTGAGGGCCTACTACCCCATCTGGTCGGCAAGCGCTTCGAAGCTCTGAGAATTGTAGTAGATGCGGAGGGGCCGCTAGCAGCGGTGGGCTCAAGAGTAGCGAGCGCTCTGGATGAGTTCAAAGATCTCCATCGGTATCGAACATTCCTATGCCATGGCACCAGCGCGACAATCGAGGAGTCGATGGGCAAGTGGCGTTTGATCATCAAACTTACCAGCCTCCGTGCCGCAGCCATCCAACAAACAACGCTCGAGATCGGGGAGGATGAAGCAGCCTTATTCCTCGCCCGTTTGCGCCATGCACGTCAGCGATTGGACGGCCAGATCCGCGGAATGCTAGCGTCCTTTCGAGCATAGGCTTGCAACGGATAGAGTCTCGAAGGACCCAATCTAGGATGCTCGATTTAGCCTTTGACCATCCCAACTTTGGACGTTCATTCACGTTGCCGAATGGCCGCGCGGTTTGGCGTAGCGGATACGAATGGGTCGAACCTGCGCAGCATGGCTCGCCGCAGTACAGAACCCTAGCCCTGCTGCTTGGCGATCGCCCGGAACTTGCTTTCCAGCGGCGCAAACATTTCGCCCATCATGCCGCCTACGGCAGGCGTCGTGGTCGCCATAGTTCCGCCGGGGAAGGGCGGCTCGGGGTGGTATTCGGCTTGGAGCATGAGCGCCTCGGCATAGGCCTTGCCCCGGAGCGCGGCGACGAGGGCGATCCCGAAGTCCAGTCCCGCCGACACGCCCGCGCCCGTGGTGACCTTGCCGTCGGTGACGACGCGTGCGTCAACCGGGATCGCCCCGAAATCCGGCAGGACATTGCGCGCCGCCCAGTGCGAGGTCGCGCGCTTGCCTTTCAGCAGCCCCGCTTTGCCGAGGATCATCGAACCGGTGCAGACGCTGGTGACATGCCTTGCGCGCGACGCGCGGTCCTGAAGCCAGGCGATCGCGACGGGATCGTTCATCACCTTCATCGTGCCGTCGGTGCCGCCGGGGATGAATATGAGATCGAGATCCTTCGGGCAGTCCTTCATCGTCGTTGTAGGCTGGATGGCGAGTCCAAGGTCCGAAGGCACCGCCGCGTTGGGTGTGGCGGTGGTGACCAGATGCACCTTCGCGCCGAACATACAGGCGAAGAAATAGTGCGGCCCGACCAGGTCGAGCGCGGTGAAGCCTGGATAGAGCAGCATCGCCACTTCTTCCTTGCCCCACAGCCCCGGCCCAAGAACTGTCTCCATTGTACCCATATGTCGGGCCGCCATCGCCTTTTGCTCCTCGACGCTGGGATTGGCGGGTGGCGCAGCGCTTGCCGCCTGCGCCGCCATTGCCTTCTCAAGCGCGAGAAACGGGCCGAGCGCTGCCGCGCCCGCCATGCCGCCGAGCAGCATCCGTCGATCGATTGTCATCGTCATTCTCCCTTGATCAAGAAGCGGCTTCAGAAACCGACGCCGAGCGTCACGAAGGCGGAACGCGGCGTTCCCGGCCGCACCACTGCCTGGTTGAGATATTGGTAGGGGATAAAATAGCGGCGATCGAACAGGTTCTCGACCGACACGCCAATGCGGAACGGTCCGGTCTGGTAGCTCGCCTGCGCATCGACGACCGCAAAGCTATCGCCGCGCTGGGTGTTCGGAATGGTGATCTCCGATGCCGTCGCAGCCGTCACGCCTGCGCCAATTCCAAGACCATTCAGCTTGCCGGTGAAGCGATAGCGCACCGCGACTCTGCCGCTATGCTCGGGTACGCGCGGCAGTCGCGATCCGATATTCGCTACGTCGGTGTCGTTGACCACCGCTGCGTCGGTATAGGCGTAGCTGGCGAGCAGCGACCACTGCTTGCTTGGTTCCCAGATGATGTCGGCCTCGACGCCCTGCGCACGCTGGCGACCCGACTGGACCGAGGCGAAGGGAATGGTCGGGCTGGCGACCGGCACATTGTCGCGGAACTGGCGGAACAGCGCGATCGTGCCCGACAGGCCGATTTGCTTCGCGCCCAGCTTGATGCCGGCCTCATAGCTTTCCGACGTCTCGGGCCTGGGCGGCGTGCCCCCGCCATTATAGAACAGAGTCAGCCGCGATCCCGTCGCATAGCCGCCATAAAGGGCGACGCCGTCGGCAATATCGACCGTCACACCAACACGCGGATCGACCCGACTGCGTGTCGTATTGTTGGTCCCGCCCACGACTTCCCTGATGCCAAGGCTCGTCCAGCGCAGCCCGGCGAGGATATGGATGCGACCCGCAATCGTCAGCTGGTCCTGCGCATAGACCGCGGTGGTGCGATACTGGTTGACGAAAATGCCGCCCAGCGCCGGGACAGCGCCGAAGTTCACGTCGCTTGCCGGATTGGCATAATCGATCACCCCGATTGGCGTGAAATCGAAGCCGGTCGCGCCGTTATAGTCGGTCGCGTCATATTGCACGCCGCCGAGCAGGACGTGCGCGATCGACCCGGTGTTGAACTCAGCAGTCAGGCTGGCATCGACGGTCCATTCGTCGACATGCACCGGCAGCGTGCCCTTGATGATCGGGTAGCTGGTTGGCCCCGTGGCCGGGAAGAAGGAAAAGAACGGGAAGCTGGCATATTCGTAGAAGTCACTTTCATAGCGGCGCAGCTGCACCGCCGCCTTCACCTTGTCGCTGAACCGGTGGGTCAAGACCCCCGTGATCATCAGGTTTTCGATCTCGGTTTTCGGCGCATTTGTCGCGCCCGAGAAGCGGAACGGGTTGATGTCGACGCGCCGGGCAATGGCCGCTGGAAGACCAGCATATTCGAGTTGCTTCACGTCGCTGTAGGAACCGCGAACGACCAGATCGGTATCACCGAAGCTGGCACGGAACGACGGGTTCAGGCTGAACCGCTCGATCCCGACCTTGTCGATCGCATCGTCGCTGCTGGTATAGTCGCCCGCAAAACGCACGCCGATGTTGCCGGTGATCGGCACGTTGATATCGACCGAGGGCTGCACCGTCGAAAAGCTGCCCGCGCGGATCGATGCGGCATAGATCAGGCGATCGACCGGCGTCTTGGTCACGAGGTTGATCAGGCCACCCACGGGCGATCCCGTGCCGCCGCCGAACAGCAGCGACGTCGGCCCCTTGGCGACCTCGATCCGCTCGACCGCCGTCAGGCTCGACGGATCGACCACAGCGGTGTCACCATAAGCGATCAAGCCATCGACGAAGACTTCGGATTCGAAGCCGCGGACGATCGGGTTGGCGAGCACTGCCTCGGATGGCAGCGCGGGCACGACCCCCGAAATGTTGCGCGTCGCATCCGCCAGCGTGGTCAGCTGCTGCTCGTCGATCAGCGTGCGGGTCAGCACCTGCACCGACTGCGGCGTCTCGATGATAGGCACGGAGGTGCGCAGCGTGCTTGCCTCGGGCGCGCTATAGCCCTTTTCGCGCGTGGCGGTGACGACGATGTCGGTCGGCGTCCAGCCGGGTTGGTCTTCGCGGGGTCGGTCCTGCGCGACGGCGGGTGATGCGGCCAAAAGGCTGGCAGCAATGGCAATAGTTGAAGTCTTCACGGGTCGATTTCCTTGAATTTAAATGGCTGTCCGTCAGCTCGCGGCGATCAGCCGCTTGAGCTTGGCAAGGGCAGTGTCTTGCCCCTCCTGATGATCGATGGTGGTCACGAACTCGCCTTGCGGCCCCATTAGGAAGACGGTGGCGGTATGGTCGATCGTGTAGTCGCCGCCCGGCTGCGGCACCTTTTCGTAGAAGACGCGATAGGCCTTCACGACTTGCGCGATCTGCGCATCGGTGCCGGTCAGGCCGATGATCGGCGTACCGAACAGCGCTACATATTGGCCGATGTCAGCCGGCTTATCGTGGCCGGGATCGACCGAGACGTAGACGATGTTGAACTTCTGGCCGTCAGCCCCGAGTTGCTTGCGCAGCGCCGCCAGACGGCTGAGCGTCGTCGGGCAAACATCGGGGCAGCGGGTGAAGCCGAAGAAGATCGCGAACGGCTTGCCCTTCAGCGTTTGGTTGCTGACCGGCTTGCCCGCCGGATCGGTCAGCACGAACGGGCCGCCGATCGCGCTGGCATAGCTTTGCGCGGGCGATGGTGGTGCGCTTTGCCCCTGGACGAAGAGATAGGCCGCAACGCCCGCCGCGAGCGCTACCAGGCCCCACAGCGCGATTCGAATGATGCGCAGGCGTCCACCTGCCTTAGTGCGCTGCATGATCGCCGCCTTCCGGGCCGGCATAGGCGATCGCTTCGACTTTGAAGTTGATTTTGACCTTGCCCGCACGCTGGAAGCGCAGTTCGGCGGGGACCATCTTGCCCTGCTTGAGCGGTGTTTTCAGCCCGATGAGCATGATGTGAAAGCCGGCCGGCTTGAGTGCGACCGTCGCGCCTGCGGGAATCTCGAGGCCGCCGGGCAGTTCGCGCATGCGCATGATGCCGTCCGTCATCGAAACGGTGTGAATTTGTACCTCGGCGGCGGCGGGCGATGTTGCTGACATCAGTCGGTCGGCCTGCTTGCCGGTGTTGGTGATCGTCAGGAACCCGCCACCGGCGCTCTGGCCGGGTGCGGTCTCGCGTGACCAGGGATGGCCAATCTTGAGTTTGCCCACCGTAGCATCGTGCGCAGCGAGCGGGACGGCAAGGATCGCGGCAGTTAGCGCGAGGAAGTGGCGGGCATAGGTCATTGGTTATTCTCCGAATGGATGGAAAGGGAAGTGGCCGAGGCGGTGGCTGGTCCGACCGCCAAGGGCGCGATGTGGAACGGCGTGAACAGCAGGATCGCGAGCCAGGCGGACCGCCTGATCCGGCGCAGCTCGCGGATGTGCCAAGGCAGGCATGCGCGGTTCATCTGCATTTGCAGATCGAACGCGCCTTCACGCGACCGCTCGGGCCGCGCGACGACATGATAGGCCATTGAATATATCTCTCGTCACGGCGCTCCGCTGCCGCGATCGGCAGCGGGCGGGTCAGCAGATCAGGCGGACAGGATCAGCCGAAGACCGGCGGCGCGCGCAGCGGCGGTCGCAGACGAGAAGGCGCGCGTTGAGCGCGGAAGACGACAGGCAGGAACCCGAGCGTCAGGACATAGGCGATGGCAAGCCCGAGCAACACAAGGTCGGCACCCGGCGCTGCCGCCATACTGAGCCCGGAAAAGGCGCATGGCGGATGGGCATTGTTGCCATCCTGATGATCGCCGCCCTGATCTTCGGCGCTCTTGCCCAGATCGAGCGCAACCATTTGTGGCCCTTGGCCCGAGCAGAGCGCGACCATGATCGTGCCGTTTGACGGCATGACCATAAACCCCTGCGGCACGATCGCTTTGGCGAGCAGCGCCACCGCGACCAGCATAAATGCTAGCCGTTGATGCTTCAGAAAATAGGCGCGCCAGAGTGCCATCAACGCCACCTAAACCAATCTCGATCATCTGTCATCGGGCCGAAGCCCGCGATTGCCACCGCCCGCTGAAGAGCCCGATCTGGAGCGAGATCAGGACTTTCGGCAATGACCGACCGCATCTTTCGGTAGGCGACGGATGCTTTCACGAACAAGCACTCATGGCGATCCAATCAAGCCGATTGCCCCAGCGCTTTTCCCGATCATATATGCCGCAACGACAAAAATCAGACCGGCAAATATCGTCGTCAGCTTGCCCCCATCGGCAAGCCGCTTGGCCAGCACCGTGCCGCCAAGCCCGCCGATGATGCCACCGGCAATGAACACCCCGGCAAGCGGCCAGTCGATCAACCCCGACCAGGCATAGTTTGCCGCCGTCGTCAGCCCAAAAGCGGTAACGGCGATCAAGCTCGTGCCGACGGCATTGATGATCGGCATGCCCGTTGCAGCCACTAGCCCCGGCACGATCAGGAAGCCTCCGCCAATGCCGAAAAAGCCGGAAAACGCGCCCGTGCCCAGTCCAAAGCCGAACACTTTCGGTGCATTGGTGCGGTTGCACACGGCCGCCTCGACGCCCCTGTTGTTCCGCCCGCGCAGCATTGCCGCGCCAACCACGACCATGACGAGTGCGAACAGGAACAGCAGCCGGTCGCCGTCAAATGCCTTGCCCACCGTCGATCCGGCAAGTGCGCCGAAAATGCCTGCAGCCGCGTACATCCCCCCGCACCGCCACTTGACGGTGCCGGATCGGGCATGGCTGATCAGTCCGGTCGCGGCGTTGACGGCCACCGCCAGCGCGCTGGTGCCGATCGCGATATGCGGGCTCGCCACCCCCACGACATAGACCATCAGCGGCACGGCCAGAATCGATCCACCCCCGCCGACCAGCCCGAGCGTGAAGCCGACAAGAACGCCGGACAGCGCGCCAAGTCCGTAATGAAGGGTATCGATCAAGCGTAATCAGACCGTGTCGAGCGGGATTTTGAGATAGCGCGTGCCATTGGCCTCGGGCTCGGGCAGGTGGCCGCCGCGCATATTGACCTGAATGGCAGGCAGGATCAGGCGGGGCATATCCAGCGTGGCATCGCGCGCCGTTCGCATCGCGACGAATGCATCCTCGTCCACGCCGTCATGAACATGAACATTGCCGTCGCGCTGGGCGCCGATCGTCGTTTCCCAAGCAAAGACATCGCGTCCGGGGGCCTTGTAGTCATGGCACAGGAACAGCCGTGCCGCGCGAGGCAGCGACAGAAGGCGACGGATCGAGCGGAACAGCTGGCGCGCATCGCCGCCGGGAAAATCGGCGCGTGCCGTGCCGAAATCGGGCATGAAGATCGTGTCACCGGGGAACACCGCGTCGCCGATCACATAGGCAAGGTCGGCAGGCGTATGGCCGGGGACATGCAGCACGATCGCCTCCAGCCCGCCGATGCTGAAACGATCGCCATCGTCGAACAACTGGCCAAATTGCGATCCATCGCGATCGAAGCTGGTGGTCTCATTGAACAGCGTGCCGAACACTTGCTGCACCGTCGTGATCGACCGACCGATGGCGATCCTGCCGCCCAGTTTTTCCTGCAAATAGGGTGCGGCAGAGAAATGATCGGCATGGGCGTGGGTTTCGAGCAACCATTCAACGGTCAACCCTTCCGCGCGGACATAATCGATAATCACATCGGCCGACATATGGCCGGTGCGCGCCGACGCAGGATCGAAGTCCAGGACCGAATCAATGATCGCTGCGATCCGACTTTCGGGATCATGCACGACATGACTGGCCGTGAAGGTCGCCTCGTCGAAAAAGCTGCGAACGATGGCGCGGGGCGCTTCCCCGATCAGGCTTGCGGTGATGGTGGCGGATGCGCGATCAATTATCGCATCGCGCGGCGTCGAGGCCATGACATACTCCTGGGATTTCACGATTACGTAAATGATATAATCATGTAAGCGTCTTGCGTCAATCGTTCGGCAGTGGCATATTCGATCATCGACGGGCGAAAGGGCGAGAAAAATTGGACGATCAAAGGCGCTTGGTTACACCTTGCGGGCCTGCAAGGCTCGGCGATCCGCTTCCCAATTTCACCGCGAGAACGACGCAAGGCGTCAAGTCGCTTAGTGATTTTCGCGGAAAATGGTTGATCCTGTTTTCGCATCCCGCCGATTTCACCCCGGTCTGCACCAGCGAATTCGTGGCGATCGCCCGTGCAGCGGATCGGTTCGCGGCGCTTGATTGCAATCTGATGGCGCTATCGGTTGACAGCCTTTTCTCGCACTTTGCCTGGCTCCGCGCGATTCATGAGAAATTCGGCGTCAAGGTGGAGTTTCCACTGATTGAAGATCCGACGCTCGAGATTGCCCGCGCCTACGGCATGATCGCGCCCGACGCGCTCGACGCGGCATCGGTGCGGGCGACCTATTTCGTCGATCCTGAGGGCCGCTTGCGCGCTTCGACTTGTTATCCGGCCACGGTTGGCCGTTCGGTCGATGAAATGCTGCGGCTACTCGCTGCGCTTCAGCGCACCGATGCGCAGCACGCGCTCGTCCCGGCCGACTGGACACCGGGCAACGATCTGCTGACCGTACCCAGCCAGTTGCTGCCCGATGTGTTCGCCGCCAACGATCCCACCGAGTGGTTCTATACCCCCATGAAGGATGCGGGCTGATCATGGGCGTTGATCTGCGCGCGGTCGATATCGAGATGCATGCCGAATTGCTCCGTGCGATCGCACATGCGGTGCGGCTCGATCTCCTGCGCACGCTGACCGGCGGGGAGCGCAGCGTCAGCGACCTTGAGGCGGCAACCGGCGTAGTGCAGCCCGGCTTGTCGCAACAGCTCGGCATTTTGCGCAAGGCCGACCTTGTGCTGACCCGGCGCGAGGCGAAACAGGTGTTTTACCGCATCAATCACATGCGCTTCGCTGAATTGAGCGCCCTGCTCGATGCTTTTGCGGATACGATCGCCGTGCCGCGCCGCGATGCGTTGTCCGACCGCATGACAAGCGGCGGCGGTGCCGCAATGTTCGCCCGAATGCAGTAGCAGGCAGGCGGGGTGGCGGGCCTGCTCTCTACCGCCCCGTCAGGCCAGCGACGCCATCGCCCAGCAGATCACCGTCGATCCGCTGGCCATAATAATCCCCGTTCGGGTGAAAGAGCGCGCGCGCGTCGGCGATGCTGCCGGTCTGGCGCGGATCGCGGGGGCGGTCTCGACTGTCCATGAAGGCCGCGACGTCCCAGGCTTGTTGGTTGCTCAGGCTATATCCCTGCCCCAAGGGCATGTTCGCCTTGATGAAACCCGCGGCGTTGGCGACCCTGGCCATCCCCGCCCCCCAATTGAACGACTGCGCCCCCCAGAGCGGCGGGACGGCATAGCCGCCATCATCAGCCTTTTGGCCCTGCCCATCGACACCATGGCACGCCGCGCAATGCTGGGAATAAACCTTGGCGCCGCGCTGCGGATCATGACCGGGCGCGGTCGGCTTGAGTTTCAGAAATCCCCTGCCAGGCAGATCGACGCCGGTCGGCGCTCCCTTGGCAAGCCAGAAGAAGTACATCTGCAGATCGCGATAGATCGGATCGGCGGGGGGTGGCGCGCTGCCGCTGGAGGAAACCTGCGCATTGATCGAATAGGTGAAGCAATCGCGAATACGATCCTCCATCGTATTGATCCGCCCGTTCTTGGCGCGATGGGCGGGATAGACGCCCCATGCAGCCCACATTGGCGCTGCATGGGGCTGGCGACCGGAGTTCAGGTGGCAATTGCTGCATGACAGGCCGTTACCAACATAAGCGCCTGCATTCGCTTTGGTATGGAGGAAAATCTGCTGCCCGCGCCGGATCGCGGCACCCTCGGGCCCGCCGGGTATCGCCGAATCGGGTGGTGGCGTAAACGATATCGGCACTGCTGGGGTCGAAGCTACCCGTGCGGTCGGGGCGTCGACGCCGCCGCGCAAGCCGATCATGTACATGACCGCGCCGACAATGATGATCGCGAGCGGGATACCCGCCCAGGCAAGGAAACGTCGCCCCAATGTTCGCTGGGACGTGTCACTCAATCCGTCATGCATCTCTCGTCCCTGGTCAGTCCGCCCACCCGATCCGGCGGCATCTAACGTCTCATTCGGGCAGCAAGGCCCAGCCACGCAGTTGCAGGTTCGCCATGGTCGTCATAGCCGAGACATCAACCCTGACGCCGGTTGCGACGTTCTTTACTTCATATTTGTGCGCATACAGCGCCTGCCCGCAAACCGCGACAACGACACCCGCCGCCCGCAACTTGGCGATCAGCGCGATGTTGGGGTTGTTCGGCACCTTGGTCTGGGCAGCATAAACGGCGTCGTTGGTGATGATCTGGGTGGCGGGACCATAGAGGATCGCGACGATATCGCCCGGTTTCACATGGACGCCGTCGGCGGCGAGCAGGTTGAGGAAGCGCGCAACGCGTTCGAGCGAAGCGTTGGGCTTGGCTGGATCGGCGCTTGCCTTCGTTACGGGAAACACGACGCGGTAGCGCAGCACTGGATCAGGCCGCTCCATCGCCCCCTCGGTCGGGAAGCCCGCGCCAAAGGATTCGATCGCCGGCGCGCGGTGCTCCTGCGCAAAGCCGGGGCCTGCCGTAGCGAATGTCACCAGCGCGGCGACAGCAAACCATAGTTTCATCGAGCTCTCCCTGAATTCAGTGCCAACGATTCAAATCGCGTGACCCTAGCTAACGCCCACGCTCTCTACCCAGCGCATAATTCCCGCCTTGTCCATTGCGCCAGCCTGCCGGGCGGTCTCGACGCCGCCTTTGAACAATATCAAGGTTGGGATCGAGCGGATTGCGTAGCGCCCGGCCAGCACCTGCTCGGCCTCGGTATCCACCTTGAGCAGCCGAACCTTTGGATCGAGCTCGGCTGCAGCGGCGGCGAAAGCCGGAGCCATCATCCGGCATGGCCCGCACCAACTGGCCCAAAAATCGACCAGCACCGGGCCGCTGCTCCGGGTGATCACCTTGTCGAACAGCGCTTTATCGGCGTCGATCGGTGCGCCTGTCGTCAAACGGCGGTGGCAGGTGCCACAGTTCGGATTGTCGACCAGCCGCGCCTCGGGGACGCGGTTGAGCGCCTGGCAGTGCGGGCAGACGAGGATTGCACTGCTCATCCGGGCTCTCCTGCGATGCGTCCGCTATAATCGCACAAGGCTGCGATGATGCCCGCGACTTGCGCATCGACCAGCCGGTAGAAGCGCGACTGCGCCTCTGCGCGCACGCGTACCGTACCCGCATCACGCAGTACCGCTAGATGCTGCGACACGCTCGCCTGCGAAAGGCCGGTCAGTGAGACGAGTTCGCCGACCGAAACCTCACCGTCGGTCATCCGGCACAGCATGATAAGCCGGTCTCGGTGCGCAAGAAGTCGCAATCGTTCAGCAACATGCGCGGCATTGTCGTGCAGCACGGCGATAGGTCCGGTGAAGCTCATGTGGCCAAAGTGGCGGGGAGACCGTCATCGCGCAAGACAATGTAGATCGCGGGGATTACCAGCACCGTCAGCAAGGTCGACGAAGCCAGCCCGAACAGCAGCGAGATGGCGAGGCCCTGAAAGATCGGATCGGTCAGGATCACTGCCGCCCCGATCATCGCCGCCGCCGCCGTCAGCGCGATCGGCTTGAAGCGGATCATGCCCGCCTCGAGCAGCGTGTCGCGCAGCGATTTATCGGGCGCGCGGGCGTGGTTGATGAAGTCGACCAGCAGGATCGAATTGCGCACGATGATGCCAGCGAGCGCGATGAAGCCGATCATCGATGTGGCCGTAAAGGGTGCCGCGAAGAGCATATGCCCGATGACAATCCCCACCAGCGTGAGCGGAATGGGCGTCAGGATCACCAGCGGTAGCTTGAAATTCCGGAACTGGCCGACGACGAGCACATAAATCGCCAACAGTGCCACCCCGAAGGCCGCCCCCATGTCACGGAAAGTGACCCAGGTGATTTCCCACTCGCCGTCCCACAGCAGTGACGTCTTGCTTTCATCGACCGGCTGGCCGTTCAGCCGGATCTCGGGCTTGATCAGGCCCTTCGCCTTCCAGTCGAATTTTTCGACCGCGTCGTTGACGGCGAGCATGCCATAGATCGGCGCCTCGTAGCGCCCGGCAAGCTCGGCAGTCACCATCGTCGCGCCACGCCCGTCGCGGCGGAAGAGCGACTGCCCGCCGGGCTGCACCTTTGCTTCAACGAGTTCATCGAGCTGGATCAATTGCGGGCCGCCCGGTGCCTGCGCCACTGCCACCGGGGTAGCGGCGAGCGCCTGGCTCCAGCTGCGCTGCGACTGATCGAGCGCGATCTGGATCGGCAGCGGATCGCGCCC
This sequence comes from Sphingomonas sp., assembly GCA_013822915.1. Classification (GTDB taxonomy): domain Bacteria; phylum Pseudomonadota; class Alphaproteobacteria; order Sphingomonadales; family Sphingomonadaceae; genus Sphingomonas. The sequence goes on from PNLG01000107.1 coordinate 14,707, forward strand.
GCCGCCACGCGGGGCATAGCCGACGACCTGATCGCCGAGAAGCGCGCCGATCGAATCGAACAGCTGCCGTTCGGACAAGCCATATTGGTCAAGCTTGGCGCGATCCGGGATCAGCCGCAGTTCGGGGCGTGGTTGCCCAAAGCTGTTGTCGACATCGACAATATACGGCACCGATTTGAAGATCGCCTCTAGCTGCGTTGCCGTCGCGCGGCGCACGGCTTCATCGGGGCCATAGATCTCAGCCAGCAACGTCGCGAGCACGGGCGGGCCCGGCGGCGTTTCGACCACCTTGATCGATCCGCCCGCTGGCAGCGGCACCGCCTTCAGCTTCTCGCGCAGTGCAACGGCAATGGCGTGGCTGGCGCGGGCACGATCATCCTTGGGTGCGAGCGTGACCATCAGATCGCCCATTTCGGGTCGCGATCGCAGGAAGTAATGGCGCACCAGCCCGTTGAAGTTGAACGGAGCGGAGGTGCCGACATAGGCCTCCATCGCCTCCACCTCGGGCAAGGTGCGCGCAACGGCGGCTGCCTGTTCAAGCGTGCGCGCGGTCGCTTCAAGGCTGCTGCCCTCGGACAGATCGACGACCAGCTGGACCTCACTCTTGTTGTCGAACGGCAGCAGCTTCACCGTCACCGCCTTGAAGTAGAACATCGAGCAGGCGACAAGCGTCGCTATGCCCACCGCGATCAGGAACAGCCGGGCGCTTTGCCGGGTGGCAATGACGCGAGCGGCAACGCTGGCGTACAGCGCGCCAAGCTTGCCGCCGTGAGTGTCATCATGGCCGTGTCCGTGCGACGTGGCCGAGCGCGCAAAGCGGATCATCAGCCACGGCGCGATGATGACGGCAACGAAGAAGCTGAAGATCATCGCCGCGGACGCATTGATCGGAATGGGTGCCATATATGGACCCATCAGTCCCGACACGAACAGCATTGGCAGCAACGCCGCGACGACGGTCAGTGTTGCAACGATCGTCGGGTTGCCGACTTCGGCAACGGCATCGACAGCGGCATTGACCGGGCTGCGATCATCGGACATCGCCCAGTGGCGCGCGATATTCTCGATCATCACGATCGCATCGTCGACCAGGATGCCAATCGAAAAGATCAGGGCAAACAGGCTCACGCGGTTGATCGTGAAGCCCATCAGGTTCGAAGCGAACATCGTCAGCAGGATCGTCGTCGGGATGACGATCGCGGTGACGCCCGCTTCGCGCCAGCCGATCGAAAAGCCGATCAACACGACAATCGAGACGGTTGCAAGCGCGAGGTGGAACAGCAGCTCGTTCGCCTTGTCATTAGCGCTTTCACCGTAATTGCGCGTAACGGCGACATCGACGCTGGCGGGGATCAGCGATCCGCGCAGCGCATCCACGCGCGCCACGACCGAGGTCGAGACATCAACCGCATTGGCGCCTGCGCGCTTGGCAATCGCAATGCTGACGGCGGGCGCGCGGTGCCAGCCCTTGCCCTCGGTGCGCGACCAGCGCCAGGCCCGGGCTTGATCCTCGGTTGCGGCCTGTTCGACGCTGGCGACATCGCGCAAATAGACGGGTGCGCCGCTTACGGACCGCACGATCAGCGCGCCGACATCGGCGGCACTGCCCAGCGTCTGGCCGGCAATCACGCTTGCGGCCTGCCCGCCCTCCCGCACCGTGCCGACCGGGAACGCCCGGTTGGCCTGCGATGCGGCCTCGATCACGCTGTTCAGCGGCACCCGGTAAAGCGCGAGCTTTGCCGGATCGGGGGCAATGCGGATCGCTTCGCGCTGGCCGCCGACGATGAAGCTCAGGCCGACATTGTCGACCTTGGCGATCTCAGTGCGCAGCCGCCCCGCGAGTTCGAACAGTGACTGATCAGTCCACGCTCCCGGCGCGCCGGGCTTGGGCGATACCGTCAACACAACAATCGGCACGTCGCTGATTCCGCGCACGGTCACTTGTGGCGGCGGAATGCCGACCGGGATCGATGCGATATTGGCGTTCAGCTTCTCATCGATCCGGGTCGCGGCGTCCTCCGGGTTCGACCCCACCAGGAAGCGGGCCGTGACGAGCACACCATTATCCTCGGCCTGGGTATAGACATGCTCGACCCCATCGACCGACTTGACGATCGTCTCGAGCGGCTTGGCGATCAGTTCGATCGCGTCCGCGCCTGATAGACCGGGCGCGGCGACGCGAATGTCCACCACGGGCACCTTGATCTGGGGTTCTTCCTCGCGCGGGATCGTAAACGTTGCCAGCAAGCCGACAAGGATCGCCGCCAGCAGGAACAGCGGCGTTAGCGGCGACTGGATCGTGGAGCGGGTGATCCACCCTGAAATGCCAAGGGTCATTTGGCCGGAGCCGCGATCAGCGTGTCGCCAGCGTTGACGCCCGACAGAATCTCGATCTTGCCCGGCTCGCCCGAAGCGGTGGTCTGCACCGGCACGCTGGCGGCGGTGCCATCGGCGGCGAGCATGGTGACGGTGTCGATGCCATAGGCGCGGGTGACGAAGGCCTGCGGGACGATGATGGCTGGACGGGTGCCGGTTTCGACCTCGGCAGCGATGCGTCGACCGATCAGGCTGTTGTCGATGCCGCTCATCGCGACATCGGCAGTGATCTGGCCGCCCTGGACGGAAGGATAGACGCGCATCACGCGACCGCTCAGGCCATCGGCACGGACGCGCGATCCGGCATGGACCCGATCGGCCAGCGATTCGGGGAGCGTCAGCCGCAACACGGTCTCGCCAGCCGTAATCGTCGCGATCACCATGCCCGGTGCAACCGCCGATCCGGCCGGAATATCGGCGCGCAGCACGCGCCCCGCGGCGGGCGCGATGATTGTGCCCTGCCCAGCCACCGCACCGACCGCCGATTGCTGCGCGCGCGCCGCCCGGATCTGCGCCGTGGCCGCTGCGGTGGCCGCCTGCGCCTGATCGAGCCGCGCCTTGGCATAGACGCCATTGTCGTAAAGGAATTTGACCCGCGCCAGATCAGCCTGAGCTTGGGCGGCCTGCGCCTGCGCGGCAGCCGCCTGCGCACCAAAGGCGGCGGATTGCGGCGCAAGCTGGCTGTCGACGATCCGCCCGATTGCCTGCCCCTTACGCACCACATCGCCCGCGCGGACGCTGAGCGTGCTCAAAATGCCGGGGATGCGGGCAATCGCCTGTGCCTGATCGACGGTTGCGATTTCGGCGCTCACGGCCTTCCAGTCACCGGTCTCGGACGCGGCAATCTTGAGCCGCGCGCCCGTGACGGGGTCTGGCTTGACGGTCGAGGCTTCTGGCGCACTGCCACAGGCCGATAGCGACGCTGCCGCCAGCAGCGTGGCACCAACGGTAAAGCGAAGGCGGGTGAGGCAGCCCATCTTATCGCTCGACCGGTAAACCGGCGGCCGTCCAGGCACCGAAGCCGCCGGCAAGATGCGTGTCGACCGCTGCCTTGGCGGCGGCGCAGCGATCGAGCGCCATGGCCGACCGTTTCCCGCCCGCGCAGCTGAGGATCAGCCGGTTGCCGCCTGGATCGGGCAACTGCGCGGGATCGAAGCGCGAGAGCGGCAGGTTGTGCGCGCCGGGAATGTGTCCGGCAGCGAATTCGTCGGGCTCACGCACATCGACGATCATTGCCGCGCCGTCGCGCAACATTGCCTGCAGCGCATCGGGGCCGACTTCGACATGGGCGGGTTTGCGGGCAAATCCAAACATTGGGCGTCCTTTTTATTTCTCGATTGCGCATATCGTGTAAGCAATATATGCGTCAAGCACTATCAAGGGAGAGGAACCGGAAATGTCCGAATCGCATGTCGTCGTGTTGGGTGCTGGGCTTGGTGGCACAATCGCTGCTTATGAAATCCGCGCCGCACTCAAGGGGAAGGCACGCGTCACCGTGGTCAGCAAAGGTGAGGACTACTGGTTCGTTCCGTCGAATCCGTGGGTTGCTGTTGGCTGGCGCGAACCGGAAGCGTTGCGCGTGCACTTGCCCCCGGTGATGGCCAAGCATGGAATTGCTTATAGCGGGATCGGTGCACGCAAGGTGCACCCTGAGGCGAATCGTATCGAGCTCAACGATAACTCGTTTATTGATTATGACTATCTAGTTATCGCCACTGGCCCCGAGCTCGCCTTCGACGAAATCGACGGGTTCGGCCCTGATCAGCACACGGTATCGATCTGCGAGACCGACCATGCCGTCGCCGCTTTCGCCAAATTCGAGGAGCTTTGCGCCAATCCCCGCCCGATCGTGGTGGGCGCCGCGCAAGGCGCATCCTGCTTCGGGCCTGCCTATGAAATGGCGATGACGCTCGATACCGAACTCAAGAAGCGCAAGATCCGCGACAAGGTGCCGATGACCTTCGTCACGCCTGAACCCTATGTCGGCCATCTTGGGCTGGACGGGGTCGGCGACACTAAGGGGCTGCTGGAGAGCGAGATGCGCCAGCGCCACATCAAGTGGATCACCAACGCCAAGGTCTCAAGCATCGACGCCGGCATGATGCACGTCACCGAAGTGAACGATGACGGCACCGACAAGAAAACGCATGATCTGCCCTTTGGCTGGGGCATGTTGATGCCGCCATTTCGCGGGATCGCCGCCGTCCGGGGGGTCGAGGGTCTCTCGAACCCTCGCGGCTTCATCCTCACTGACAAGCATCAACGCAACCCGACGCACCGCAACGTCTTCGCGTTGGGGGTATGCATCGCCATCCCCCCGACCGGGCCGACACCGGTGCCGGTCGGCGTGCCCAAAACCGGCTTCATGATCGAATCGATGGTCAGCGCCATCGCCGCCAATCTGAAGGAACTGCACAACGGCAAGGAACCCACTCACGAAGCGACGTGGAACGCGATCTGCCTGGCCGATTTCGGCGACGGCGGCGTGGCCTTTGTCGCGCAGCCGCAAATCCCGCCGCGCAACACCAATTGGTCGTCGAGCGGCAAATGGGTGCATTTGGCCAAGATCGGTTTCGAGAAATACTTCCTGCGCAAAGTGCGCATGGGCGAAAGCGAGCCATTCTACGAAAAGCTCGCGCTGCACGTGATGGGTATCAAGAAACTCCACTTCGACAAATAAAGGAAAACGACGATGAATCTCGATCGCGCCGTGCTTGCCTTTGCCGGCCTCATCATTCTGGTCAGCGCTACGCTTGCCGTCACTTACTCGCCCTGGTGGATCGCGCTGACGCTTTTTGCGGGCGCCAACATGGTCCAGGCGAGCATCACTGGCTGGTGCCCGGCCGCCATGATCTTCAAGGCGCTCGGGGTGCGTGCCGGAACGGCGTTTCGCTGATCATGCCACACCGCCTTGCTCTGTTGCTGCTCGCAAGCGCGGCGCTGGTCGCGCAGGCTGCCCCGGCATCGGCCCAAAGTCTCGACACCGTCATTGCCGAGGCACTGGCGCGGTCGCCTGCGCTGGAGGCTGCGCGCGCAAGCGCCGATTCGGCGCGTGCCGGGGTTGATCAGGCGCGCGCCGAACGATCGCCCCTGGCCGCGTTGGATGGGCAGATCGGAGTCGGTCGTATAGATCCGCAGGGCTTTTTTGGGCTGGCGGCCGACGATGTCGTGCCCCGATCGGCGCGCGTGACGGTGGAGCTGCCGCTTTTTACCGGCGGCCGCACCGCTGCCGCAATCCGGCAGGCAACCGGCGGCGCGGACGCGGCCGACCAACAGCTGCGCATGACGGCGATCGAACTGCGCGTCGGCGTTGTCCAGGCCTACACCCAGGCCGTTGCCGCGCGGCAATTGATCGCCCGTTATGCCACGCTTAATCGCGCGCTCGATGAAGCGCTTCGCCAAGCGCGGCTGAAGTTCAAGGTCGGTGAAGGCACCTCGACGGAAACCGCCCAAGCCGAAGCGCGCCGGGCCGAGTCGGAGGCAGGGCTGGCGCGCGCGCAGGGGCAATATGCCGGGGCCATGGCGCATTTGGCGGCACTTGCTGGTCATCCCGTGATGATCGACGCCGATTTGCCCGCCGCCCCAGTCCTCCCGCCATCGCGCGAGGCCGCAGTCGCACTCGCGATGAAGGACAATCCGATGCTGCTCGCCGCCGCGCGCCAGGTCGATGCCGCGCAAGCCAAGGTGCAGGGCGTGCGCGCCGAGCGACTGCCGAGCATCGGCGCCTATGCCGAAGCGGCCAGCGTGCGCGACCAGTTCTTTCCAGGGTATAAGGCCGACAGCGCGTCGATTGGTCTGCGCGGACGGTGGACACTCTTCAGCGGCGGTCGCATCGGTGCGAAGGCGCAAGGGGCAGCCGCCGATCTGCGCGCAGCCCAAGCTGACGCGGCGAACGCCCGCCTCACCGTCGAGCAGCAGGCCATCGTCGCGTTCGAAGCCGTCACCGCCGCGCGTGCCGTGCTGTTGGCCAGCGACGCGCGGTTAGGCGCAAGCGAAGCCGCGCTGCGCGGTACCGCACTTGAAGTCAAAGCCGGAGCCAAGCCCTTGCTCGCGCAGCTCGACGCCGAACGTGAAGCCATCGATGCGCAGGCAGCGCGCGCCGCAGCGAGTGGGCAGCTGCTCGTAGCGCAGCACCGCCTGCGCGCGATTGCGGGGATGGAGTGAGGCGGGCCGATCCTTGCCCCCAAAAGCCGGTCTCAACGGTTAATGCCCGACAATAGCCACTGATGACAGGATCCGGACATGGTTGAAGATTGGCTTGCTCTGATGGGCAATATGAACGGCGCCGTTCGCGATCTGCGCACCGCCTCACCCGAAGTGATGAAGGCCTTTTCCGAGATGGCGCGCGCGGCGCATGCGGGAGATGCGCTGGACGGCGAGACCAAGGAACTGGTTGCGCTGGCGATCAGCGTGGCGGTGCGGTGCGACCCGTGTATTGCCTATCATGCCGAAGGCGCGTTGAAGGCAGGCGCATCGCGTGCCGAAGTTGCCGAAGCGCTGGCTATGGCGGTTTACATGGGCGCCGGGCCATCTGTGATGTACGCCGCCAAAGCGCTCGAGGCCGTCGACCAGGTCACCGCGCGCGACACGCCCGCGCAATGATGCACGATTGAGTTCAGGCCGCTCAACCGATGGTGATCTGGTTGGGCGTGGTGAAACTATAGGGCGGCAGGTCCAGATTACGGGGGGCCGGGCCATGTCGAATGCGGCCTGCGGTATCATAGGTCGATCCGTGGCACGGACAATAATAGCCCCCGGCATCGCCCTTCATTTCGCCTTCCTTACCACCAAGCGGAATGCAGCCAAGATGCGTGCAGACGCCAATCGTGACCAGCCAATTGGCGTGGCCCGACTTGGTGCGCTCGGCCAGCGTTTGTGGGTCGCGCAACTGGGCGGTGGGGAACGCATTGGCCGACGCCTGTTCAGCAGCCGTCAAATTGCGCACGAAAACCGGCTGGCCGCGCCAGACGGCAACGATCGCCTGCCCCGGCTCAATACCGACAAGATCGACGTCGGTACTGGCCACCGCCAGCACGTCGGCAGACGGGTTCATCTGGTTGACGAGCGGCCAGACGGCGGCGCCGGCCCCGATCGCCGCAAAGCTGCCCGCAGCGATGCCAATAAAATCCCGGCGACGTTCATCGTCGGCATGTGGCGCGCCCAGAACAATGTCTGTCATGTGATGGCCCATTGTTGCGTTGGTCAGCGGCAAGCGGTCGCCGATATATCTAAGGAGCCCTGACGGCTCGATCGTCTTAGATTACTCGTTATGTGTAATCGACGTTATATCTGGGGTGCACCGTGCCGCAGTGCAAGTGGCAAAGGCGATTATCGGGTGCTCAGCGCGTGCCGTGAACCAGATGCACGCGCGCTGGCAGCCGCACGGCACCATCGGACCAATGCAGCACAAACCGCTGTTCCAGCAGCGCAGTTGCCGCCGCCACCATCGCTGGCCCCTCGGCGGCGAGCGCCTGGGCGACGGACATGCTCTCAATCGCGAACCGAGCAGCATCGGCCGGCGCAAGATTGCCGCCAATGCCGAGCTTATGCTGCCAGTCGGTCACAGCCAGATCGCGTAAGCCGGCCGCGTCGAGCAGCCCAAGCAGCCGATCGACATCGCCGTAGCGCATCGGCCCCGGCGCATCGGGCAAAGGGGGCGGCAGTTCAATCAGCTCGGCGACCACATCGCGGATCATCCCCATCCACCCGTTGTCCGCGGGCGGCCCCCAGACGGCAAAGGCAAAGCGCCCGCCGGGTGCCAGCAGCGTCGCGATATTGGCAAAGGCAGCGGCGGGATCGGCAAAGAACATCGTGCCGAAGCGCGATACAATCCGGTCGAACGGGGCGTCGACGGCGAGCGATGCACTGTCGCCGACCGCAAAGATCGGGCGCGGAACATGCGCCTGCGCGCGCTTGGCAGCGAAAGCCACCAGAGCGGGCGAAATATCATAACCAAATACTGCCGCGCCTGGGTCAGTCGCTGCCGCTAGTGCCAGCGTCGTCCCGCCGCCACCACAGGCGAGGTCGGCAAGCCGCCGCGCCCCGGCTGGCGCCAGCGCCGCGATCAGCGGGGCATCGACGGGGGCAAGCATCGCTTCCATCCGGTCGAGCTGCGCCAGCCATTTCTCACCCCGCGCGCCTGCCCAATCGTCGCTTGTCGGATTTTCGCCTGCTGTCATCGTCGCCCCCTCAGTTGCGCGTCTGGTGCGAGCGTTTAGCAATGCCCATGGCGGGACGACAGCCCATGCTTCGTCCCGCCGGGATGATCAGGCAGCCAGCGACCGCTTGCTGAAGAACCAGTCGACATAGTCATAGCCCTCGCCACTGCGCGCTTCGGCCGCGGCAACGGTCGCTGGCGGCGGCACGATCACGTCATCGCCCGGCTGCCAGCCTTCGGGAGTCGCGATCTTGTTCGCATCGGCCGTCTGCAGCGCTTCGAGCAAGCGCAGGAATTCGGCGACCGATCGACCATTCGACATCGGATAATAGACCATCGCGCGCACAATCCCGGTGGGGTCGATGATGAAGGTTGCACGAACAGCGGCAGTGTCCGACGCGCCGGGGTGGATCATGCCATAGGCGCTGGCAATCTGCATCGACAGATCGTCGATAATCGGAAAAGTGATATCGACACCGAACTTCTCCTTGATCGTGCGGACCCAGGCGATGTGAGAGTGCACCGAATCGATCGACAGTCCGAGCAGCGCACAATTCAGTGCCTCGAATGCGCCCGATGCCTCGGCAAAGCCGATGAACTCAGTGGTGCAGACAGGCGTGAAATCGGCGGGGTGCGAAAACAGCACGAGCCACTTGCCGCGATAATCAGCCAGCGATCGCGGCCCCATCGTGGTCTTCGCGCTGAAGTCGGGGGCGGGCTCGCCAATGCGCGGCATGGCGGGGCGGGTGGTGGTATCGGTTTCCATCGGCTGGTCCTTCGCGGCGGTGATCGCCGTTGCCCTGTCTTTAGCCCGGCCGCGCTTGAACGACAAATTCATTATATCGCTTTATGTAATCGTGTCTGTGATTGCTCGCCGTGCTGAAGGTGTTGGTGAAGTGCTGGCAATCTCTGCGATCGGAATGTGGCGCTGGGCAAGCATCAGCGGGGTCCGGCGATGCGATACCAGGATCAGGCCGGTGCCGGTCGTATCGAGCCAGCGACCAAGGCGCTCGACCAGTTCGGCTTCCGTCGCGGCATCAAGGCCCTCGGTCGGCTCGTCGAGGATCAGCCACGGGCGTTCGGCGAGCAATGCGCGGGCGAGCGAAAGCCGCTTGCGCTCGCCGCCCGATAGCGTGCCGCCATCTTCGCCGATCCGCGTCTCGATCCCTTCAGCCATCGCCGTGATCCGGTCGTCAAGACAGGCGACCGCCAAGGCTGCGTGCATCTGATCCGTCGTAACGCGCGCCCGCGCCAGGCGGAGATTGTCGGCAATCGTCCCTGCAATCAGCATCGCATCCTGTGGCGCCAGCGCGAACTGGCGGCGAAGCTGATCGGGCGTGCACGCAGCCACCGCCACGCCATCCACGGCAAGCGCGTGAATGGCGGGCCGGATACCGGCGAGCGCAGCGATCAGACGGGTCTTGCCCGATCCCGACACCCCGGTGATCGCTATCCTTGCGCCGGGCGGGCATTGCACCGACCCAAGCGAGAGTGCCGCGGCCGCAACCGCGTTTGGAGTCGGCGCAGTCGGTGGCACTGGCAGGGCAATCAGCGTCGCCAGTCGTGCCAGCGATTCATCGACGCTCGCTTGCCGGAAGGCGGTCCGCGCCAGCGCAGCCATCGCCTCGACCGACGCGGTCCCGGCAAGCAACGCCAAGGCAATACCCGCCGCAGATCCTTCGGCAAGGATCAGCACCAGCGCAGCACTCACCACGCCGTAAACCAGCATCAACCCGGCAATCGCGCCCTCGCCGCGATGCAGGCGCGCCCTTGCATGATCAAGGCGGTGCGCGGGCCGCTCAAGCTCGGCCATGACGCGATCGACAAGGCCATAGGCAATTATCTCCGCCCGCGCCGCCGCGAAATCGACAAAGCCCGTACGCAACTCTCCTAGCGCATCGGCGGCATCCCGCGCGGGGGCGGCCGTTAATCGCCTGCCTGCCAGCGCCAGCAGTGCCGGCAATGCCGCGAGCATCAGCGCCAAGATGAACGCCGACACCCAGCCGGCAAACAGCGTCAGGCCAACCGCAAGCAGCGCCGCGATCAGGCTGGCCGGGCGCGTCGGCCGACGAACCACCAGATCTTCAAGCGCGGCGATGTCGCTAATCAGGCGGGCACTTGCATCGCCGCCCGATACGTCATCGGCCACGCGGCTGTCCTGCGCGGCAAGCTTGGCGAAGAGCTGCGCCCGCAGCCCCGCCATCCCGATCAACGCTGCGCGGTGCGCCAGCAGGCGTTCGCCGTACCGCGTGCCGGTACGCAGGATCGCGAGACCGCGAATGGCGGCACTCGGCAGCAGATAGTTGAACGCAAGCACCGCCGCGCTGCCCGCCGCACCAGCAACCGCTGCTGCCGTCAAGAACCAGCCCGACAGCGCCAGCAACAGGATTGACGAGATCCCGGCAAGCACCGCGCAGACCAGCGCCCAGCGCAGCGTCACGCGTTCGCTGGTGCCAAACGCAATCGGGTCCGACGGGCGGCTCACAGCCGAACCACAGCGCCGGCGGCAGCGACGAGGCGCGCATCATGGGTCGCGACGATGATCGCCCGGTCGCGCGCGACGGCGCACAGCAGCGCAATGATCGCGGCTGCACTGGCGGCGTCCAAATCGGCGGTCGGCTCGTCACACAGCATCATTGGCCGGCCCGATAACAGCGCGCGCGCCAGCCCGATCCGGCGACGCTCACCGCCCGACAGGCCCGAGCCGCGATGATCGACCGGCAGGTTCAATCCATCCGGGCGCCCGGCCAGCAACGGTCCCAGCCCCACCTGCTCGACGATCTGCAGGATATCGGCATCGCTGGCCATTGGCTGAGCAAGCGCAAGATTGTCGCGCAGACTGCCGGGCAGGAGCAGTGGATGCTGCGCGGCCCAGGCAATGTCGGCGGGCCTGATCGGCGTGATCGACCCAGCGGTCGGGATGATCTGTCCGGCAATCGCCGCCAGCACGCTCGTCTTGCCGCTCCCGGTTGGCCCGGTGAGCGCGATCATGCCGCAGCGACCGACCGCGAAGTCGACGGGGCCGATCTCGCGCCCCGGCCACGCAATCGTCAAAGCGCTCGCCACTGCGCCTGCATAGGGTGCCTCTGGCGGCCTCGGTAGGTCAGTCGCGAGCATCGGCTCGATTTGCGCCATCGCTGCTTCGCCGAGCTGCTTTTCGTGGTAGGCCGCTGCCAGCCGCCGCATCGGCAGGTAGAATTCAGGGGCCATTGCCAGAGCAAAAAATGCCTCGCGCAGTGTCAGGCTTTCGGGATCCGGGAAGGGCAGCAGGCCGAGCAGACTGAACCCGCAATAAACCGCAACCAGCGCGACCGACAACGCGGCAAAAAACTCCATGATTGCGCTTGAGAGAAAAGCGGCGCGCAGGACGGTGATCGTGCGATCGGCGACATCGCGCGTGGCGGCGGCGACCTGCCGCGCAATCCGCTCCTCGGCCCCAAAATGGCGAATGATCGGCAGTGTTCGCACGCGATCGACGAACAGGCCCGACAATTGCCCCAGCGCCGCAAGCTGCCGTTCCGAAGCGCCGCGCGCCAGCGAGCCCGCCAGAATCATCCCGAATGCGAACGGGATGAGCGTTGCCAGCAGAATGCCAGCGGCGATCAGACTGGCAAAGGCAACGATGGCGAGCACCGCCAGCGGCACCGCCGCAGCGGCCATGCGGGCCGGGACGAAGCGTGCTTCATAGTGCTCGATGGTGGCCGGGTGATCGATCGCCACTACCGCGGCTTCGCCGATCAGCGGACCGGCTGAGAGCGGCATCGTAAAGAGCCGCTGTGTCATCATGTGGCGCAAGTGCATCGACGTCACCTGCGCGCCGTCCACCGCCATTGCCTGCACCAGCCACGATGCTGCGGCACGCACCAGCCCGCCGCCGATCATGGCACCCGGCGCGATCAGCGGCCATGCATCGCCCTGTGCCAGCGCAGCAACGGCGGCTGCGAGCCCCCACGCGAACAGGGCAGCCCCCGCCACGTCGACCAGCCAGATCAGCCCCGCAATTTTTTGTTTACTCATCATTGCGTATTGAGTAATTGATATTGGTCAAGGCGCCAAGCGTGATTCCATCCGACCACGCGTCAGACGCCAATGCAGCGAAGGAATCGACCATGGACATGGCTGTTGTTGAGCTATCGAGGCTCCAGTTCGCGCTTACCGCGATGTACCATTTTCTGTTTGTGCCGCTCACGCTTGGGCTGTCGTTCATCCTCGTCATCATGGAAAGCATCTATGTGATGACCGATCGCCCGATCTGGCGCGACATCACGCGCTTCTGGGCCAAGCTGTTTGGCATCAATTTCGTTCTGGGTGTGGCCACCGGGCTGACGATGGAATTCGAATTCGGCACCAACTGGTCCTATTTCTCGCAATATGTCGGCGATATTTTCGGTGCGCCGCTGGCGATCGAAGGGCTGATGGCCTTCTTCCTCGAAGCGACCTTCATCGGCGTGATGTTCTTCGGCTGGGAAAAACTTACCAAGCGCCAGCACCTGTTCACGACGTTCATGGTCGCGCTCGGATCGAACTTGTCGGCGCTGTGGATCCTGATCGCCAATGGCTGGATGCAGAACCCGGTGGGGTCGGTGTTCAATCCGATCACCATGCGGATGGAAGTCACGGATTTCGGCGCGGTCCTCTTTAATCCTGTTGCCCAGGCCAAGTTCGTTCACACAGTGAGCGCCGGTTACGTCACGGCGTCGGTTTTCGTGCTCGGCGTGTCGGCTTTTTATCTGCTCAAAGGCCGTCATCTCGAATTCGCGAAGCGCAGCTTCGTGGTCGCGGCTGCCTTTGGACTCGCCTCGTCGCTGTCGGTCGTCGTGCTGGGTGACGAAAGCGGTTACGCGCTGACCGACAACCAGAAAATGAAGCTCGCCTCGATCGAGGCCGAATGGCACACCGAGCCCGCGCCGGCGGGCATCGCCGTGTTCGGCCTGCCGTCCAATTCGGGACGCGAGACGCTCTATCAGGTCAAGATCCCCTATGTGCTCGGGATCATCGGCACGCGCAGTCTGACCGGTCAGGTCGAAGGCATCTTCCCGCTGGTCGCCCGCGCCAAGGAGCGTATCGTGAACGGCCTGCCAGCCTATGACGCGGTCGAGCGGCTGAAGCTCAATCCGAAGGACACAGTTGCCCGCGAAGCGTTCGAGCGCAACAAGGGTGATCTTGGGTATGCCATGCTGCTGAAGCGCTATGTCGCCGATCCGCGCACGGCCGATACGACCGCGATCGACAAGGCGGCGTGGTCGACAGTGCCGAACGTGCCGGTGCTGTTCTGGCTGTTCCGCGGGATGGCCGGACTGGGCTTCTTCTTCATCGCCTTCTTTGGTGCCGCGGTGTATTTTGCCAATAGCCGCCGTTTCGACCGCAAATGGTTCCTGCGTATCGCGGTGCTCATCATGCCGCTGCCCTGGCTTGCGGCGGAGTTTGGCTGGATGGTTGCCGAAATCGGTCGCCAGCCCTGGGCAGTTGACGGCGTGCTGCCGACCTTCCTCGGCGCGTCGAGCCTCAGCGTCCCGGCCATCTGGACGACCATCATCGGCTTTACGCTGCTTTACGGCACGCTCGCGGTGATCGAGGTTCGGCTGATGCTGGCGATGATCAAGAAGGGCCCGGAAACCTATACGCCGTGGCACCCCCGTCACGACGCCGTGCCACCCGCCCCAGCCACGAGCCCGGCATTTGCCGTGCCCGCCGAATAACCGCCTGATCGAACCGGAGACAGACCATGCCGCTTGATTATGAAACGATGCGGATCATCTGGTGGGCGCTAATGGGCGTTCTGCTGATCGGCTTTGCGCTGACGGATGGGTTCGATCTGGGCGCTGCCGCGCTGCTGCCCTTTGTCGGGCGTAATGACGAGGAACGCCGGCTGGTGATCAATACGATTGGCGCGACCTGGGAGGGGAACCAAGTATGGTTCATCCTGGGCGGCGGGGCGATCTTTGCGGCATGGCCCCTGGTCTATGCGGTCAGCTTTTCGGGCTTTTACCTCGCGATGTTCCTGGTGCTAGCCGCACTCATCCTGCGGCCGGTCGGGTTCAAATATCGCTCAAAGCATGATGACCCGAAATGGCGGGGCCGCTGGGACTGGGCGCTGTTCGTCGGCGGCTTCGTGCCCGCACTGGTCTTCGGCGTTGCGGTCGGCAATGTCCTGCTCGGCGCGCCGTTCCGGCTCGATAGCGATTTGCGGTCGTTCTACGAGGGCGGCCTGCTCGGCCTGTTCACGCCCTTCACCTTGCTGACCGGGCTGCTTTCGGTCGCGATGCTGGTCATGCACGGCGCAGGCTGGCTCAGCCTCAAGCTCGAGGCGGGGCCAGTGCTCGATCGTGCGCGCACTTACGGTCGGTTCGCGGCAGTGCTGGCGATTATCCTGTTTGCCGCAGGCGGCGCCTTTGTCGCCTGGGGCGGCATGGGCTATCGGCTTGAAGGCGTGATCGATCCCAGCGGGCCATCCAACCCGCATCTGATCAAGGCTGTCGCCGCCCCGGGCGCCTGGCTGGATAATTTCACGGCCAATCCGTGGATGCTGGCCGCACCAGTGTTCGGGCTCATCGGGCCAGTATTGGCGGTGATCGGTATCAGCGCGCGGCACGACGCGCTCGTCTTTGCCGGATCGTCGCTTGCCAATATCGGCATTATCTCGACCGTTGGCCTGTCGATGTTCCCGTTCATCCTGCCAAGCTCAATCGATCCGGCGTCGAGCCTTACCGCGTGGAACGCGTCGTCAAGCCACCTCACCTTGTTCATCATGCTGATTGTGACGGTGATCTTCCTGCCGCTAGTGCTTGCCTATACCACCTGGGTCTATCGCGTGATGTTCGGGCGCGTGACGACCGAGCAGGTACGGTTCAACCCCGATTATTACTAATCATCGATAAAGGATTGATCGAATGTGGTATTTTGCGTGGATTCTCGGTCTGGGCCTCGCGGTCGGCGTCGCAGTGTTGAACGGCGTCTGGCATGAATTTCATGTCGACCCCTCCCAGGACCAGACGGTCAACTAACCAACTGCGACGGTGGAGAAGCGCAGCCATGCGCCGTACGACCGCGATCGCTCGGAAAGGACCAACCTGTCGTGACGACAGCCCCAACGCTGAGCCGAGCCGAAATCGACGCGCTCGAAGCGACGCTCGACGACGAGTATAAGTCCTACGAGACCTATGCTCAGGTGATCGATGATTTCGGCGCCATTCGCCCGTTCATCAATATCGTCGATGCCGAACAGCGCCACTATACGGCGCTGCTGCGACTATTTGATCGCTATGGTGTCACGCCACCCGCCAATCGCTGGCACGGCCACGCGCCGCGCTATGCCAGCGTGCATGAAGCTTGTGTCGCGGCGGTCACGGGCGAAATCGAGAATGGCGCGCTTTACGACCGCGCGCTCGCCAGCACGGCCCGTGAAGAAATTCTGAGCGTGTATCGCGCACTACAAACGGCCTCGATGGAAAGGCACTTGCCCGCATTTCAGCGCTGCGCCGGGCGGACCTCACACCGCTGAAAACTCGACTGCGCCGGACGACGGTGTAAGGGCAATGTGGGAGGTTTGGCGCGATGTCCGCTTACTTCGGACCGCTGCTCCAAAGCGGCCATTCCGCATTCCACCCGAATCGCCCCGGAAGCAGCCGCCTCCCCCTCTGCCATTGGCGGCATGACATGCCGCCATGTTCGAAATGCGAGTGCGACGTGGGCAGCCGTGCCCGCCAGCTCCAGCCTCGGGGATCGAGAACAAGCTCGAGTGAATTCTGGGAGTTGCCGGCCCCGACCTTGAATTGTATTGGGTAGAATTTAAACCCAAATGGGATCGAATGCTGCTCAAAGAATTGCGCGAGGCAAGGCGGCTGGCGGGATGGTCGCAACGCACTTTGGCCGAACGGGTCGGTGTCGATGCCCAGACCATCAAACGGCTGGAAAAAGGTGTTGGCTCGGTCGCGACCCTCGTGACGGTGATGACGGCGTTGGATTTTCGTCTTACCGGCGTGGGCCCAGGCAGAACTCTGGCCCAACAATTGCGCGCCACCCGACGCAAACGCTCGGTGACGCTCGACGAACTGACGGCCAAGACAAAGCTATCGAGGACGACCATCGCCAGTCTGGAACGGGGCGGCGGGTCGGTGAAAAGCCTGATTCGTTTGATGGCGGTGCTTGCGCCCCAGGCGCGGCGACGCGCGCAAGAGCGGAGCTATTGGGGACAGGGCGACAAGGACGATCGCGACAGCCGCTTCACGCCGCCTGACTTCATGGCTGCGATCTATGCGGCATTTGGTGAAATCGATCTCGACCCCTGCGGCCACCTGCTCAGTCCGGTCATCGCGCGCCGCCGAATTTTGTTGAGCGAGGGCGGCGACGGGCTGACTGACGCCTGGTGGGGCAGGCTCGTGTTCGTCAACCCACCCTTCTCTGAGCTTCTCAAATGGCTGCAGCGTGCCCATGACCAGTGGCGAGCAGGAACGGTCGAGA
>PNLG01000357.1 GCA_013822915.1 Sphingomonas sp.
CCCGCAGAGGGGCGCCGCCTGATCGAGGCGGCGTTTGCGGCTGGCGTCACGCTGTTCGATACGGCCGATATTTACGGGTTTGACGGGGCAGGCGGCTTTGGCGATGCCGAGGCGCTGCTGGGTCAAGTATTTGACGAAGCCCCGGGGCTGCGCGCGGAGATGGTGCTTGCGACCAAGGGCGGGATTACCCCGCCTGTCCCCTATGATTCGGGGCGTGACTATCTGATGGCCGCGCTGGAGGCGTCGCTGCGGCGGCTGAGAACCGATCATGTCGATCTTTATCAGATCCACCGCCCTGACATTCTGGCGCATCCGCAAGAGGTTGCGCGCACGCTGGAGGAGATGGTCGCGAGCGGCAAGGTGCGTGCGGTTGGCGTCTCCAACCACACGATCGAGCAACACCGGGCGCTGGCGAACTTCCTGACCATCCCGCTGGCCTCGACCCAACCGGAGGTGTCGCCGCTTGTCATCGAACCGATTGAGGGCGGGCTGTTCGATCTGGCGATGGCGGCGGATATGGCGGTGCTGGCCTGGTCCCCGCTGGGCGGCGGGCGGATTGGCGACCCGCAGGATGCGCGCGCGGTCGCAGTGTGCGCGGCGCTTGATCCGGTCGCAAACGCTGCCGGGGTGTCGCGGGCGGTCGCCGCCTATAGCTGGATCATGGCCCACCCGGCGCGCGCTATCCCGATCGTCGGCACGCAAAATCTGGCGCGGATTGCCGAAATTCCCGACGCGTTCAAATGCCAATGGACGCGCCAGGCCTGGTATGACGTGCTCGTTGCCGCGCGCGGAGTGAAGCTGCCATGAGCGACTTGCCCACCCCGCTCCCCCCTTGCGAAATCAGCTGGTTTTCCGCGCTCTGCGATGATGATTATGAATTTCTGGGCCAAAGCGACCCGATGCTCCGCTCAAGCTGGGAGCATTGCCGCGACATTGTGATGCAGGCGCAGACCGGCGGGTTCGACAATATCCTGCTCCCGTCCGGCTATGCGCTCGGCATCGACACCACCGCCTTTGCCGCCGGCATTGCGCCGATGCTGTCGCGGCTCGCGCTGTTGATGGCGGTGCGGGTGGGCGAAAGCTGGCCGCCACAGCTCGCGCGGCAGATTGCGACGATCGACCGGATGCTGGGCGGGCGGTTGAAGGTGAATATCATCTCGTCCGACCTGCCCGGTGAAACGCTGGCGTCGGCCCCGCGCTATGCCCGCACGACCGAGGCGATGCACATTCTGAAGACGCTGCTGAACGGCGAGCCGCTCGACCATGACGGCGAATTCTGGAAGCTGAAAATTGACCCGCCGCGCATTGGCACGCTGTCGGGGAACGCGCCGCAGCTCTATTTCGGCGGATTGAGCGAAGATGCGCGCGAAGCCGCGGCCAAGGGCTGCGACGTCTATCTGATGTGGCCGGACAAGCGCGAAGTCGTGGCCGAGATCATCGCCGACATGCGTGCCCGCGCCGCAAAATATGGCCGCACCCTCAAATTCGGCTACCGCGCGCACATGATCGTGCGCGAAACCGAAAGCGAGGCCCGCGCCTATGCCGCGCGGCTGCTCTCAAAACTTGATGACGCGCAAGGGGCGGCGATCCGCGCCAAATCGCTCGATTCGCAATCGGCGGGGGTGGCGGCGCAAGCAGCCCTTCGCGATGGGGCCGATGATGAGGGCTTTGCCGAACCGCAATTGTGGACCGGCATTGGCCGCGCGCGCTCCGGCTGTGGCGCCGCGATTGTTGGCGACCCCGATCAGGTAATTGCCAAGCTCAACGATTATCGCAGCATGGGGATCGAGGCGTTCATCCTTTCGGGCTATCCGCACGCGGCGGAAGCGGACCGGGTGGCGCGGCATGTGTTGCCGCATATCGACCACGCGCTGCTGTAATCCTGTGCTTGTTCGGCACATGCGCTCCGCGTATCGCAGGGGCGCGCCGCGACTGGAGTTCGATTGTGCTTGAGACGAGTGTTTCCTCCCGCCCGCTGGTGGTCGGCATTGGCGGCACGATCGGCGGGGTTGCCTCGACCGAGCGCGCGCTGATGATGGCGCTCGACAGCGCGGGGCAGGCAGGCTTTGCGACTCGGCTGTTCGGGGGGGAGGCGCTGGCGCAATTGCCGCTCTACAACCCCAAGGCAGCCGATCGCAGCCCCGCCGAGCGCGAATTTGTTGACGCGGTGCGCCAGGCATCGGCGCTGATCATCGCGAGTCCGGGCTATCATGGCAGCATTTCGGGGCTGGTCAAAAACGCGCTCGACCTGCTGGAGGAAACAGCGCGCGATGCGCGGCCCTATCTCGCCGATATGCCGGTCGGGTTGATCGCCACCGCTTATGGCTGGCAAGCAACCGGCAGCACGATCGCGGCGCTGCGTTCGATCGTCCACGCGCTGCGCGGCTGGCCGACACCGTTTGCGGCCGCCATCAACACCCAGATCACCAAATTTGATGAGGAGGGCGGCGCCAGCGAACCCGCCGTTGTCGAGCAACTCGCGCTCGTCGGGCAACAGGTGGCACGGTTTGCGCCGCTGGTCGCGCATGGTTGAGCTGTCGCGCCGGGGTGCGCTGGGCGCACTTGGCGCAGGGGCGGTCGCGACCCCGTTGTTGGCGCAGGATCTGGTTCGGCTCGGTTTTGCCAACGGCGACCGCGCGGTGGCGGGCGGCTTCCCCGAAAAGGGCGCGATGATCGTGCAGCGCAGCCGCGCGCCGGTGCTGGAG
Source organism: Sphingomonas sp. (assembly GCA_013822915.1). Classification (GTDB taxonomy): domain Bacteria; phylum Pseudomonadota; class Alphaproteobacteria; order Sphingomonadales; family Sphingomonadaceae; genus Sphingomonas. The sequence continues at coordinate 2,706 of PNLG01000357.1, forward strand.
ACGCCGTGGGACGTCTATGGGCGCGGGGTCTTCACCCGCAATGACCGTTTTTACGTGCGCTGGCATTATTCGGACATTCCATTGTCGGTGGATGTGGCTGCGTTCCGGTTGCGGATCGGCGGGGCGGTCAATTCCCCGCGCGCCTTGACGCTGGGCGAACTGCTCAAACTGCCACGGGTGGAGCTGGCGGCGGTCAATCAGTGCGCGGGCAATTCGCGCGGCCATTTCACCCCGCGCGTCGCCGGCGCGCAATGGGGGCATGGCGCGATGGGCAATGCGCGCTGGGTAGGCGTGCGGTTGCGCGATGTGCTTGATCTGGCAGGGGTGCGGGCAGGGGCGACCGCCGTGCGCTTTGCGGGGCTTGACCGGCCGCCGGTGGAGGGTGCGCCCTGGTATGCCAAGTCGCTGAGCGTCGATCACGCGCGCGATGGCGAGGTGATGATCGCCTTTGCCATGAATGGTGCGGCGCTGCCGATGCTGAACGGCTTTCCGATCCGGCTGGTGGTGCCGGGGTGGTATTCAACCTATTGGATCAAGGCGCTCGACCGGATCGAGGTGCTGACCGGCGCGGACGATAATTTCTGGATGGCGAAGGCTTACCGGATCCCAACGACACCGGACGGTGGGGTTGCGCCCGGCACCAAGGATTTTGCGAGCACGCCGATCGGCGCGATGGTGCCGCGCAGTTTCGTGACGAGTGTTGCCGACGGGGCGGTGGTTCGCGCTGGTCAGCCGCTGTCGCTTGGCGGGCTGGCGATGGGTGGGGATGCGGGTGTCGCGCGGGTCGATCTGCGCGTTGATGGCGCGCCTTGGCAGGCGGCCACGCTGGAGGTCGACCACGGCCGCTACAGCTTTCGCCGCTGGACCGCGACCTTGCCACCGCTGGCACGTGGGACGCACAGCATCGGCGTGCGATGCACCAACGCGAGCGGCGTGGCGCAGCCCGAGGTCGCGGTGTGGAACCCGAGCGGTTATCAGCGTGGCGTCATCGAAACCATTAAGGTCATCGCGCAATGAAGCGTGCCCTTCCTCTCGCCCTTGTCGCAATCGTTGCGGGCTGTGGCGGACCGCCTGCTGCCAAGAGCGATCCGGCTGGGTCGTTTCGGTTCGAGAACAAGGCGATTGAGCTGCCCGCTGACCGGCTGACGCTGGCGCCGGGGGCCGCCAATGAGCTGATCGCGCAAAATTGCACCGGCTGTCATTCCGCCGAAATGCTGACCACGCAGCCGTCGCTTGACGCCAAAACCTGGGCTGCTGAAATTGCGAAAATGCGCAAAGTCTATCACGCCCCCATCGACCCCGCCGACGAGGCCCGGCTGGTGGCCGCGCTCAGCGCCCTGCCGGGGCAGCCGGGCGCGCGGGCTATACCCTGAGCAGCCCGACCGAAACCAGATCGGCGCGCAGTGTCGCTGCATCGGTGAACAGCCGCGCCGTAATGCCCATCGCCGCTGCGCTTTCGACATTGGCCGGATTGTCATCGACGAAAAAGGCTTCCTCAGCGCGCAGGCCAAAGCGGTCGAGCGCGAGCGTGTAAATCGCCGGGTCGGGCTTCATCAGCCGCTCGTCCCCCGAAATCACAAAGCCGCGGAACTGGTCAAAAAAGGTCGCCTCGCGCGCACGGAATGGCGGCCAGAATTCGCCCGAAAAGTTAGAGATCACATGGAGCGGCACTGATGCGGCGGCCAGTTCCTCGACAATCGCGTGCACCCCCGGCATCGGATCGCCGATGCTGTCGAGATAGCGGTCGCGCCACGCCAGAATCAGCGCTTCATGCTCGGGAAATTGCGCGATCAGCTCGGCGGATGTTTCGGCAAAGGGCCGCCCGGCGTCGTGCTGAAAATGCCATTCGGTCGTCAGCACATCGCGCAAAAACGCATCAAGCGCCCGATCATCGTCGATCAGGCGCCGATACAGGAACCTTGGGTTCCAATCATATAAAACCTTGCCGACATCAAAGATCGCGGCCCGGACAGTCACGGCGCGGCGGCTTAGCCCTGGCGCGCTTTGAACCGGCGGTTGGTCTTGTTGATGACATAGGTGCGCCCGCGGCGGCGAATCACGCGGTTGTCGCGATGCCGACCTTTGAGCGACTTAAGGGAATTGCGGATCTTCATGATCGATTCGCTTCTCATTTCAACTTGAATTCGGGAAAGGCGACGCCACTATCCTCGGGGTCAGTGCAAGTCAAGCGATTGCGCGGGTCGGCGTCGGCAATCTCGGGCAATTTGGTGGCGCCGCGCGCCAAAATCGCCGACAATGGCGGTAGAGTCCATGGCGGGAGTATCAGTGATGCACAATTGGCGTATTCGAAGCGCAATCGGCATGGCGGCGCTGGTGTTGAGCGGCTGCATGACCGCCGCGCCGGTCAAGGTCACGCGCTTTCACCTTGGCGCGCAGATTGAGCGGGCCACGATTCTGGTCGAGCCCGATGCCGCCGCCACTAATGTCAGCGGGCTGGAATCCGGGCTCTATGCCGATGCCGTGCGTAGTGCGCTGGCCGCGCAGGGGTTTGTCGCAGCCGATCCGGGCGCGTCGGCGCCGCTGGTTGCGCGCTTCACCTTGACCCGCGCTGTGCGTGAGACTGAGCCCGCACGCGCACCCGTGACGATTGGCCTGGGCGGGGGCGGCTTTGGCGGCGGGGTTGGCGGCGGCGCGAATGTTGGCTTTGGCGTGGGCAAGACCCGCGCGCGCGAAGCCTATATCTCGGAACTGCGCGTGCAAATCCGGCGCGGCGCGGCCAGCGAGGTGATTTGGGAAGGGCGCGCCCAGCATCAGGCGGATACGCGCTCGCCCGATGCGCAACCGCCGGTGGTTGCACGAAAATTGGCCGATGCGTTGTTCCGGGGCTTTCCGGGGGAGTCGGGGCGGACTATCACCGTCCCATGAACATCAGCATCACCAGCGCCTTTGACGGCGGCAACATCCATGTCGCAGCCGTTGATGGTGACCGTGCCGATCTGGAGATTGTGCGCGACCACCAGTCCGATTTTTACCAGTGGTTTTATTTCCGGGTGGCGGGTGCGCAGGGCCGCGAAATCGTGCTGCGGATCACCAATGCGGCCGGATCGGCCTATCCCATGGGCTGGCCCGGCTATCGCGCGCGGGTGAGCACCGACCGCGAGCATTGGACGCTGGCGCCGACGCGCTATGTGGATGGTGTGCTTGAAGTCACCCATAGGGTTTCCAGCCCGCTGGTCTGGTTTGCCTATTTCGCGCCCTATACGATGGAACGGCACAATGCGCTGATCGCGCGCTATGCCGCGACGCCGGGGGTTCGCCACCGCGAATTGGGGCATTCGATCGACGGGCAGCCGATTGATTGCCTGTCGGTCGGGCATGGGGCGAAGCCGGTGTGGCTCTATGCGCGGCAACATCCCGGCGAGACAATGGCCGAATACTGGATCGAAGGGGCGCTCGAGCGGCTGGCGGATGCGCAGGATCCAGTGACGGCGGCGCTGCTGGCCAAGGCAACTTTTCACCTGGTGCCGAACATGAACCCAGACGGGTCGGCGCGCGGTCATTTGCGCACGAATGCAGTCGGGGTCAACCTGAACCGCGAATGGGCCGAACCCAGCGTGACGCGCAGCCCCGAAGTGCTATGCGTGCGGAATGCGATGGACGCGACCGGTGTTGCCTTTGCCATTGACGCGCACGGCGATGAAGCGATCCCGGCCAATTTTATCGCGGGGTTTGAAGGAATTCCAAGCTGGAGCGACGCGCTGGGCGACAAATTCTATCGCTTTCAACACGCGCTTGCCGCCCATACCCCCGAATTCCAGACGCAAATGGGCTATCCCAAATCGGCGGCGGGGAAAGCCAATCTGGCGATGTCGACCAACCAATTGGCACATCGTTACGGCGCGGTCGCGATGACGCTCGAAATGCCGTTCAAGGATCATGATCCAAACCCCGACCCGACTCATGGCTGGTCCCCGGCGCGCTGCCGGGCGCTCGCGCACGCTTGCCTCGATGTGCTGGCGGCGCAGATCGATGATATCTGAACCCGTTTCCTTGAACCCGTTGAGAGTCTGCGAACGATGCCCACCCTTGTCTTGATCCGCCACGGCCAGTCGGCGTGGAACCTTGAAAACCGCTTCACCGGCTGGTGGGATGTCGATGTGACCGAGCAGGGGGCAGCGGAGGCACGCGCCGCCGGGCGGTTGATGGGCGAGCGGGGCCTTGATTTCGACCGCTGTTTCACCTCGCTCCAGACGCGGGCGATCAAGACGCTCAACCTCGCGCTGGAGGAGATGGGGCGGCTGTGGTTGCCGGTGGAGAAAGACTGGCGGCTGAACGAGCGGCATTATGGCGGGCTGACCGGCCTCGACAAGGCGGAGACCGCGGCCAAGCATGGCGATGACCAGGTCAAGATCTGGCGCCGTAGTTTCGATGTGCCGCCACCGCCGATCGAGGCTGGATCGCCCTTCGACCTGTCGGGCGACCGCCGCTATGCCGGGATCACCGTGCCCGCGACCGAGAGCCTGAAAGACACGATTGCGCGGGTGCTCCCCTATTGGGAAGCGACCATCGCGCCTGCTTTGCGCGGTGGCGAGCGGGTGCTCATTTCCGCGCATGGCAATTCGCTGCGCGCGCTGGTCAAGCATTTGTCGGGTATTGCCGATGACGCAATCACCCATCTGGAAATTCCGACCGGCCAGCCGATTGTCTATGAACTTGATGCCGGGCTGAACGCGATCGACCGCTATTATCTGAGCGAGCGATGAGCCGCGCCCGGTTGTCCTTTACCGTCACCGCCGCTAACCCCGGCGCATGAACCCGCCGGTCGGTATCATCATGGGCAGCACGTCCGATTGGGAGACGATGCACCACGCCGCCGATCTGCTCAGCGAACTCGGCGTCGCGTTTGAGGCAAAAGTGGTGTCGGCGCACCGCACGCCGCAGCGCTTGTATGACTATGCGACGGGCGCTGCCGAGCGCGGGCTGAAAGTGATTATCGCCGGCGCAGGCGGCGCGGCGCACTTGCCGGGGATGGCAGCCGCGATGACGCATCTGCCCGTGCTTGGCGTGCCGGTCCAGTCAAAGGCATTGGACGGGATGGATAGCCTGCTCTCGATCGTGCAAATGCCCGCCGGCATTCCTGTCGGGACGCTGGCGATCGGCAAGCCGGGGGCCAAGAATGCAGCCCTGCTGGCCGCCGCCATTCTCGCGCTCGGCGATGCAGACCTGGGCGCGCGGTTGCAGGCATGGCGCGCCACGCAGACCGATAGCGTCGCGACCGATCCGGCATGATCGCACTCTCATGATATCACCGGGCAGCACAATCGGCATCCTCGGCGGCGGCCAATTGGGGCGGATGCTGTGCGCGGCCGCTGCGCAACTGGGTTATCGTACGCTGGTGCTGGCGCCCGATGAGGAAGCCGTGGCGGCGCAGACGGCGTCGAGCTTCATCCGCGCCGATTACCAGAACCGGGTCGTGCTCGATGATTTTGCCGCCGCGTGCGATGTCGTGACTTATGAGTTTGAGAATATCGAGCTGGCGCCGATCGACTATCTGGCGGAAAAACTGCCCGTGCATCCAGCACCCGCCGCCCTTGCAATTGCGCAGGACCGGGTGAACGAGAAAAGCTTTGTCGCCGCTCTTGGCGGGCGGACGGCTCCGTGGGCGCGGGTCGCGAGTCTTGCTGAGCTGGACGCCGCACTCGCCGATATCGGTACGCCCGCGATCCTGAAGACGCTGCGGCTGGGCTATGACGGCAAGGGGCAAGTGCGCCTTACCGATCCGGGCATGGCGGCGGCGGCGTGGAGCGCGATTGGCAAGCGGCCTGCGTTGTTGGAGGGATTTGTGCCCTTCACCCATGAGTTTTCGATCATCCTCGCGCGGCGGGCAGATGGCGCGATGGTCAGCTATCCGCCGCCCTGGAACGAGCACCGCGACGGGGTGCTGGCGCGCTCGACGCTGCCCGCCCCTGCCGAAATTGCGCGGCAATGGTCGGAAGCGGCGGTGCTTGCGGGGCGGGTTGCCGATACGCTCGATTATGTCGGGGTGCTGGCGTGCGAGTTTTTCGTCGGCGCGGACGGGCCGGTGTTCAACGAAATGGCGCCTCGCGTCCATAATTCGGGACATTGGACGATCGAGGGGGCGGTCACCTCGCAATTTGAAAACCATATCCGCGCGATTTGCGGCTTGCCGCTTGGCGATACGGCGCTGACGGCGCGAGGCATCGTGATGGACAATCTGATCGGCGAGCAAGCGGCGGACTGGCTGCCCGCGCTCACCGAGCCCGACAGCCACCTTCATCTTTACGGCAAGACGGTGCGACCGGGGCGCAAAATGGGGCATGTCACGCGGTTGGCGCGTTAACATCGGTTTCAGCTTAAACCGAAAGAGTTTCGACGCGTATGTTCCCGGTATTTGGTGGTGCATGACCGATGCGGGGATGAAAGGATGCGCGATGGCCCGATGGCCTGCACCCGCATTCGTCGGCGCATGGTTGAGGGGCGGCCCGTTCAAGCGCATGTCTCCACGTCGCGCGTTGAGTGCATGAACGTGTCGGTCCGGATGCAGAATCGCCGCGTCATGCAGTTGATGAGCGCGTTCTGAACAAAGCTCTACGATCAGATTCACTCGCCGGCACATTCACGCGCCGACGCTGCATTTTCTGTGCTACAGTTTCCGTCGCATCGATAAGGCGCTGCGCGTGTCGCTAGCGATGGCGGCGGGCATCGCCGACCAGCTTTTTTCGCTACAGGGTGTCATTGCGCTGAGCGACGCCGATCCGCCCGCACCGGCAAAATGCGGCCCCGATAAACGGCGCGGTGTCGAAAATTCAAGCTGTTAGACGGGTCAACCATTTTGGCTATTGACCGGTTCATCAGATTCAGCCATTGGCGAACCCCCGGGGCGTTAACGATCAAAAATAGCAATGTCAAGGAAGTTATCGCTCTTCGGCGGCCATAGCGCTGAAAAGTTTTAGGTTCAGTTCCTTCTATTCATAAACCTCGACAATTACGAGTTGGACTAGGATTTCGATTGTTTATGTGGCACGATCGTCGAGTTCTTGTAACCGGCAATACTGGATTTAAGGGGAGCTGGCTTTGCCTGGTTCTCAATCATCTTGGGGCAAAGGTTACAGGGTTTTCTTTGTCGCCGCCGACTGACCCGAGCTTATTTGTCCAAGCTGGCATTGCCGACCTCGTGCCCACCGTAATTGGGGATGTGCGAGACGCTGAGCACGTCCGGCAAGCAATGGCCGATGCCGAGCCCGAGATTGTTTTCCATCTCGCCGCACAGCCGCTCGTCCGCTATTCTTACCAAGAGCCGATCGAGACGTACGCCACTAATGTCATGGGAACGGTGCATGTTCTGGATGCAGCGCGCCATGTGCCATCAGTGCGCGCGATCGTCGCGGTGACGAGTGACAAATGTTATGAAAATCGCGAATGGGTTTGGCCATATCGCGAGTCGGACCCGATGGGCGGGCACGATCCCTACAGCAGCAGCAAGGGTGCGGCCGAATTGGTGGTGTCGGCCTATCGCCGGTCCTATTTCAGCGGTCCGGGCGCGCCCTTGGTCGCGTCGGTGCGTGCGGGTAATGTGATTGGCGGCGGTGACTGGGCCGTCGACCGGTTGATCCCTGACATGGTCCGCGCATTCGAGGCGGGGCGGTCGCCCGTCATCCGCTCGCCCGCATCGGTGCGCCCTTGGCAGCATGTCCTCGAAGCGCTGACGGGTTATTTGCGGATCGCCGAACGGCTTTTCGATGGCGATGCTCACGTTGCGACTGGCTGGAATTTCGGACCTTCGGAGGATGATGCCAAGACCGTCGCCTGGATTGTCGACCGGATTGCGACTTTGTGGGGTGTGTCGAGCGAATGGCGCGACTGGCAGGGCGACGTGCCTCACGAGGCTGGACTTTTGCGGCTTGATTGTTCAAAAGTCCGCGCAGAGCTGGGCTGGCGTCCTACCTTCACGATCGACGAGGCGCTGGAAAGGATCGTGCAATGGCACAAGGCGGTGCAGCTGGGCGAAGACGCGAGAACGGTGACGCTAAACCAGATCCAAGAATTTCTTCGTCGCCAATCCTGATATCGGAGCATCGGAAACTTCTATGGCAACTAAGCAATATGCTGCGCCTGAGGCTTTGAGCAACGCGATCAGCGAAGTCGTAGCCAGCGAAGGCACCGAGGGGCTGCGCCGGGTCATTTTGGACATGGTGGGGGAGTATGCGCGCACGGCGCATGCGACAAAACCTTTCGTCCCTGGCAATAGCCCGGTGCCGGTATCGGGCAAGGTTTATGGCGAGGAGGAGATGCGTCTTCTGGTCGATTCGTCGCTCGATTTCTGGTTGACGACGGGTCGGTTCAACCAAGTGTTTGAGGCGCGTTTGGCCGAGCGGCTGGGCGTGCGCCATGTGTTGACCACCAATTCGGGGTCTTCGGCTAATTTGCTCGCGCTGTCGTCGCTAACCTCACATTATTTGCGATCTGAGGCGTTGAAGCCGGGTGATGAAATGATCACCGTGGCAACGGGTTTTCCGACTACCATCAATCCCGCAATGCAATATGGGCTCGTCCCGGTTTTTGTTGATTGCGAGCTGCCGACCTACAACATCAAGCCCGAAATGATCGAGGCGGCGATCACCGATCGGACGCGCATCATCATGATCGCGCACACGCTCGGCAATCCCTTCAATCTCGCTGAAGTGATGCGCGTCGCCGAAAAATACGATCTGTGGGTGGTCGAAGATTGCTGCGACGCGTTGGGCGCGACTTACAATGGTCAGGGCGTTGGCACCTTTGGCGACATCGGCACGCTCAGCTTCTACCCCGCTCACCATATCACGATGGGCGAGGGTGGTGCGGTGTTCACCGACAAGCCGCGGCTGCGGCGCGTGATCGAATCGATGCGCGATTGGGGGCGGGACTGCTGGTGCGCGCCCGGTCAGGACAATACTTGCGGTAAGCGGTTCGCGCGTAAGCTCGGCAACCTGCCGATGGGTTATGACCATAAATACACTTATAGCCATTGCGGCTATAACCTTAAGATTACCGACATGCAGGCAGCGGTTGGGGTTGGCCAGCTTGATCGGCTAGATGGGTTTATCGCGGCGCGTCAGCGCAATTTCGATTTGCTGAGCGAAGTGTTCCGCGAATGGGAAGATGTTTTCATTTTGCCTGAGGCAACGCCAAATAGCCAGCCGTCGTGGTTCGGCTTCCCGCTGTCAATCCGCGACGGAGCGGGCTTTGCTCGTGAAGAACTTACCCAGCATTTCGATGACCGCATGATCGGCACCCGATTGTTGTTTGGCGGCAACATCATTCGTCAGCCTTATATGCGCGGGCGCAATTATCGGGTTGTCGGCGATTTGACGGGTGCAGACTTCGTCACCGAGCGCACCTTCTGGTTGGGCTTGTTCCCCGGCATTGGCACCGATCATATCGCTTATATCCAACAGGCCGTTCGTGATTTCTTAGCCAATGGTGGAGCGCGGGTCGGTAATATCAAAGTGTTTCAATAGAAGGGGCAGTTGGGGGTGGACGCGATTGATTTTAGCCGTTTTACGGCGTTGAAGGGCGAGTTCGAGGCCGAAGGCTTGACTCGTGATTTCATGGCGGCCGAGGTTATTTATGCCGGCCGTCACGGGTTGGATTATTGCACAAAGATTGGCGGGTGCGAGGCAAAGTCTGACATTCGATTCTTGTGCGGCATTGGCGTGACAAGTGTCGTCGCGCCGATGATCGAAAGCCCGTTTGCGATGCGCAAATATCAGGAAATGCTCCCGGAGGGCGTGTTTCATCATGTTGGCGTCACCATCGAGACGGTAAATGCCGTCGAGCGGATCGAAGCTATTTTGGATGCGGATGTCAAACTGACCGAAGTTACGATCGGTCGCACCGATTTGACCGCATCATTTGGCGGCACCGGTGTTGATTCGCCGGAGACGATGGCAATGGTAAAGACCGTTGCCTCGGCCGCGAGAGCGCGCGGGCTGGGCGCCACGATGGGCGGCAGCGTCAATAAGGGCACGCGCGATTTGCTTCGGAGCGATCCTGCACTCGCTGATATTTTGGTAAGCGTCGAGACGCGCAAGGTTGTCATCCCCGTCGCCCATTTCTTGGAGGACGGTGTGTTGGAAGATGCGCTCCGGATCGAGGCTGTCTTGCTGCAGTTCCAGAGCCGCGCTTATTCGGGTGTGCTCGCAGAGGCGCAGAATCGCGAGCAGATGATCAAGGCTCGCATCTGATGGATATCAAGATCCTGCTCGATTTCGACGGCGTCTTGTTCAATAGTGCGTTCGAAGCCTATGGTGTCGCCAATCTTGCTACTAAGGATTTGGCCGATTTTCGGCAGGACGTCTCTTTCGAGGAATTCTTGCGTTTTCGCGCCTTCGTTACCGACGCATGGCAGTTTAACCGGCTTTATGTCGAAAATCCGCTGACCCAGTTTGACCAGCTACCGCTCATCAAGCCGGATGAGGCTGATTGGGCGTTTTCGCGCCGGTTTTTTGAGGCGCGTTCGGTCTTGATGCAAGATAGCAACTGGCCGAAAGTGATGGCCCCCTATGATTTCTTTTTCCAGTTGCGCCCTCATCTGATTGCACATCCGGAGAAGTTTGCCATCCTTTCTACCCGCAATGTCGCCTCGATCCGCGAGACGATGGCATATTTTGATGCCGATGTGATTGAGATCTTCGGGCAGGAGGACATCCGACGCACGGGCGCCAAGATCGGTGTCGCGCGCGAGCAGGGTTGGCTGGAGCCGCGGCGCAATCTCGTTGTTTATGTCGACGACATGAACGACCATCTGGAGCCGTTCGAGGGCATGATTCACCTGCCGCTCCACGCCGATTGGGGATATGACACGGTGTCGGTGGGTAGCCTGAGCCAGCACCAAGTCATCTTCATCTTGCGCTCTTTGCTAAAGCTCGTGGAAGAACATCGCGGATGAAATACAGCGATCAGATAGCGGCGTGGCTCGCATCGGCGGGATATACCCATTATTTCTATGTCGGTGGGGGCAATATCATGCACCTGACCGAAAGTCTTGATCGGTATCTCAAGGGCATTCCGGTGGTGCATGAAGTGGCCGCTGGGATCGCCGCTGAATATTTCAACGAGATTGCGGGGCCAGCCAAGGCACTTGCGTTGGTCACAGCGGGGCCAGGGCTGACCAACATGATCACTGCCATCAGCGGCGCGTGGCTGGAAAGTCGTGAACTGCTCGTGATTGGCGGTCAGGTAAAGACCGCTGATCTGGCGCGGCAGCAGTTGCGGTCGCGCGGTATTCAAGAGATTGATGGCGTTGAACTGGTTAGGTCGACCACGAAACTCGCCTGTCGGATTGAGGATACCATCGGTGGTGCGGAATTCCTGAGCATCATTTCGCAGAGTTGGACACCGCGTAAAGGGCCCGTGTTCATCGAGTTTCCTCTGGATATCCAAGCTCGTACGGTCGAGGAGGAGCCGCTTCCGCCGGTGCTGGCGCCCGCCCTTGCGACGGCATCGGATGATGAGATCGCGAAAATTGCGGCGCTCTATGCTGCAGCCGAACGGCCCATCTTGTTGATTGGCGGCGGCGTTGGTTATGGCCTCGCCGTAAAGCTTCATGATCGTCTTGTTGCGCTCGGCGTCCCGGTTATGACCACTTACAATGGGGCTGATCGGATTGATGGCGATGCGGACATCTATTTGGGGCGACCAAATAGTTGGGGTCAGCGCAGTGCGAATATCATTATCCAGCAATCTGATCTGATTATTGCGCTCGGAACTCGGCTCGGTCTTCAGCAGACCGGGTTTAACTGGCGGGAGTTTGGCCGCGACGCTACCATTGTCCAGGTCGAGATCGATGCCGACGAACTTTCCAAGGGGCATCCCAGAGTTGATCACGGTTTGCAGGTCGATGCAAATGACGTCCTGGAACGTTTGTTAGCGCAAGACCTCCCGCGTAAGGATGGCTGGCTGGCGCATGCGCGCCGCATCCGTAATGCCGTGCCGCGGGTGGAGCCGGTCAATAAAACGGGCGAAAATTATCTCTCCCCTTATGATTTTGTTCTTCAGCTAGAACAACTGACCAAGCCTGATGATTTAATCATTCCTTGTTCAAGTGGAAACGCTTTCACACTTGTAATGTCGCTGTACAAACAGAAGTTTGGGCAACGGATGTTGACCAACAAGTCGCTGGCTTCGATGGGTTATGGCTTGTCCGGGGCGATTGGAGCGGCCATTGCCGGAGCGCCGCGCCGGACCATTTTGATCGAGGGCGATGGCGGCTTTTCGCAGAATATGCAGGAACTTGGCACTGCTGCGATCAACAAGCTGAACTTGAAGATCTTTATCTTCGACGATAAAGGGCACGCGTCGATCCGCATGGTCCAGCGGAGCTACTTCAATGGTAAGTATCTGGGCTGCGATCAGCCATCGGGGCTGGGCTTGCCGAATTGGGAGCGGCTTTTCTCGGCGTGGGATATCCCCGTGATGCATTTGCCTATGAAGTTGGCCGATGACGCTGAAGTGGTGGCACGGATGAATGCACCGGGGACGTGTGCCTTTATTGTGCCCATTGACCCGGAGCAGACCTATTTTCCGAAGATCAGTAGCCGCATCGTCGCGGGGGGATCGATGGAGTCCAACCCGATCGACCGTATGACGCCGGAGGTCGACTATCTGGCCGATCTTCGGGTCGAAGGCTGATGATTCCATCCGGCCGCCTCCCTTGTTCGATTGACTGATGACGATGCAGTTTTCAGGCGCCGTTTTAGACGAACTTGTCGCGGATCAACGCCGGATCGTGATTGTCGGCGCCAGCGGATGGATTGGGAAGGCGACGCTTACCATGCTGCATTCGGCGCTAGGGCCGGAGGAGACGGCCCGGCGCGTCCGTTGTTTCGGCTCACGCGATCAGCGTCTTGACGTGCATCCGGGCCTTTCGTTCGCGCAGCGCGCGCTCGAGGAGCTGCCAGCGCTCGAAAAAGCGCCGACAATTCTCTTCAACTTGGCCTTTCTGACCAAGGACAAAGTTGGGGCGATGGACGATGACATTTACGTAAATGTCAATCGATCCCTCTCCGAACAGGTGATGCGTGCGCTTGAACCGATCGGCGTCGATCGACTGTTTGTCGCGTCCTCGGGGGCGGCTGCGTTTGCCGATGATGCCAATGCCGCGCCCGACCTTCGGCTTTATGGAGGCCTGAAACGTGACGACGAGGAGCGGTTCGCGGCCTGGGCAGAAGCAGAACCCGATCACCGGCGCGTGGTCATCACTCGAATTTATAATATTTCGGGCCCGTTTATCAACAAATATGGGACTTATGCCCTCGCGGCCTTCATCATAGATGCGCTTGCCGGTCAACCTATCCGCGTGCATGCGCCGATGCGCGTCATTCGCGGATATGTTGCGGTTCGCGAGTTGTTGTCGGTCGTGTTTGCGGCGTTGTTATCCGATGGCGTCGATCCCGTGCTCCGCTTCTCCACGGGCGGCGAGCCGCTTGAATTAGGCGATTTGGCCGCCAAAGTCGCTGACGCCTTGGGCGGCGGCGTTGTCGATCGAGCGCCTATCACGCGCGACGTCGACAATTGCTACGTCGGCAGCGATACGGCTTATCGTTGCCTGTTGGAGGGATTTGGGATCGATCATATTCCTTTGTTTCAACAGATTGTCGAAACGGCGGACTATATGGCGCGGGCCGATCAATGGAGGCCGGTTGATTTTCAGCCGCTTATCAACGAATAGAGTGCCAGATCGTTATGCCCTTCACGGCGGGGCCGTCGGGTCAATTGTTTTCGCTAACTGAATTCGGCTGGACGGTGTGTGCGGGTCCTGCGTAATGGGTCGATGGTGATGAAATTTTCAAACAAACAACTCCGCCGCCGGGGCGTGATTGGCCTTGCAGCGCTCATGGCGTGGGCAAATCCGGCGTTTGCGCAGGTTCAACTTCCTCTGCCAGGTCAGCAGACCAATATTCCGCAAGGATCGCCGCTGGATCCCGGTGCAACGGTCGGGCAGCAGAGCGTGCCGCCCGCCACGATTTTGGGCCAGGACGATCAACCATTTCGCCCAACGACGATCGACGAGCCGGATGCCAATGCTGCCCAGTCGACCGACCAACTTTCGCGTGCGCAAACGACGACGCTTGATCGCAACGCACGGATCAGGCAGCGTGCTCGGCCCAGTGAGTTCGAAGACTATGTGGCGAAGATCATCGGCCGACCGCTTCCGCGTTTCGGTCAAGACCTGATCCTGCCATCGCAACGCGATTTTTCGAGCCCATCGACATCGACGGTTCCGCCGGACTATCGCCTGAATATTGGCGATACGGTGGTAATCTCGCTCACTGGTTCTGTCAGCGGCAGTGTAGACCGGCAAATTGATACTAATGGTAACATCTTTTTGCCCAATGTTGGTGTGATCCGGCTGGCGGGCGTGCGATATGCTGATGCGCGCGACAAGATTTCGACCGCTATCGGGACGCAGTATCGCAATTATTCGGTGAATTTAACGGTTAAGGCGCTGCGCGGAATTCGCGTTTATGTGACCGGTTTTGCCAATAATCCTGGTGCCTTTACGGTCAATAGCTTGTCGACGGTTGCCAATGCCGTTCTGCAGGCTGGTGGGCCGGCTGCTGGCGGCAGCTTCCGCAGCGTGAAGCTGTATCGCAACGGTGCAGAAGTCGTCGATTTCGATCTCTACGAGCTGATACGGGGCGGTAATCGGGTCAACGATGCCGTCCTTCAGAATGAGGATGTCCTGTTCATTCCGCCAGCGGGCGAACAAATCGCGGTCATCGGCAGCGTTAATCAGGAAGCGATTTACGAAGCGAAGCCAGGGGAAACGGTGAACCAACTTCTTGCAATTGCAGGTGGTTCCAATGTGCTGGGCGAAACGGATCGAGTTCTTCTGTATCGGACGAAGGAGAAGCCCGAACTAGGTGCAGTCGAAATTGCGATCAGCCAGGCAACATCAATGGCGGCGCGGGGCGGCGACATATTACAGATCTTGTCGAAGGGCAGTCTCGCTCAGTCAGTGCAGCGAAAATTCATGCTCGTGCGCATTGAAGGGGAAGTTAACAATCCCGGCAATTTCTTTGTTCCGCCTAATACATCACTGAACGCGTTGCTGGAGATCGCAGGCGGGCTTACCCCGCGCGCCTTCCCCTTTGCAACGCGGCTGGTGCGGCAGTCGGTGCGCGTGCAGCAGCGGGAAAGCTATCAGCAGGCGCTCGATCAACTTGAGCAGACCATCGTCTCTGCGCCGCTGGTGAGCAGCACGCGCCAGAGCGAGAGCAGCCGGGCAGCGGAGCTTGCCAGTTCGCGCGAGCTGTTACGACGGCTCCGGACGATTGAGCCCGATGGACGCGTGGTCCTTGACATCCCCGTGGAGGCAACCAGTCTGCCCGGCGATCTCGCGATCGAGAACAACGATTCTATTACCGTGCCGATCCAGCCATCGACCATCGGTGTCTTTGGCGCAGTGTTTCGCCCGGCGTCTTTCCTTTTGACCAACAAGGGACTGACGGTGCGCGAATATATCGAACGAGCAGGCGGTATGCAGCGCGTCGCCGACAGTCGGAGCATTTTCGTCGTCCGCGCCAATGGCGACGTCTTATCGCGCAAGCGCGGTGCGCTGAAAGCGACAGTGCTGCCCGGCGATGTCATTTTCGTGCCCGTTCGCGCAAAGACAGCGTCGGCTTGGCAGCAGTTTTTGGAAGTCGCCAGTACAGTGTTTCAATTCGGCCTGACGGCAGCCGTTGTGGCCTCGGTCGTCGAATGACGCCGCCCATCACCTTTGTCGGCCGGTTTGCGCAAATGAGATGGCTGGCCCGGTTCTGGGTGCGGGCGCTGGTATTTGGCAGCGCAACGCTGTTGTTTGGCGTGCTCGCGATCGTTCCGGAACGGCATATGGCCTCGACGTCGCTGACACCCACTGACCCTGAGAGTCTGGGGCTTAGTGGGGCGTTGGGGCAATTGGGCGCGTTCAACAACGTGTTCGGCGCGCAGAGCGTGTTTGGCAATCAGGCCGCTGTCGAGATTGCGATGCGTGTTGGCAAGAGCGTGTTCGTGCGCGACACCGTCATCTCGGAGCTTCGCCTGAACGAGCGGATGAAGTTGGGCAGCCGTCTTGCTCTGCATCGCAAGCTGAAAAGCGCGGTTGAGATACGATCGCTTCGGGGCGGCATCATTACGATTTCGATGTCGAATTATGATGGTGATTTGGCGCGCGACATTGTCGGCGCCTATGCGCGTGGTATGCAGTTCCGGCTGGGCCAGATTAACAAGAAGCGCATTGCGTATAAGCGCGAGATCCTGCTCGACCTGGTGTCTGATGCATCAACCCGGCTGGCCAAGGCGCAGTTGACTTACGACTCATATCGGTTGCGCAACAAATTCGTCGATCCGCGGTCGTCGATCAGCGCCGTAGGCGGCCAGATCCCGGCGCTGGAGGGCGCGATCAAGGCCAAGGAGGTGCAACTTGCGGCCGCCCGTAAGCTCTATACCGACGACAATGTGGCGACGCGGCAAGTGCTCGCCGAGCTTGTGGCGCTGCAAGGACAGCTTGCCCAGGCCAAAGCAACGACGACGGGTCAGGACGACAGCGTTGGCAAGTTGGTTGATGTGTCGAGCCAGTTGTTCAAGTTGGAGCGGGACCTGACCATGGCAAAGGTGCTTTATGACAGCTACACCCGCTATCTTCAGGGCACGACGGTTGAGGATTTAACGTCGTCGGCGAGCATTCGCGTCCTGGAGGCGCCCTATATCGAGACGGCGCGGCAATTCTATTTGCCGGCGCTGGCGGCTGCGGCGGCGTTTTTCCTGCTTTGGATGGCCATTGAATTCTACCGCTTGCGCCCGCCCATCGGTGAATTCTCCAGCAGACGAGAAGAGCATGACTGACCAGATTTACGAAGCGCCTGAAGTCTCCGTCGTCATTGCGTGTCGCAATGAAGAAGAGAATGTCGAGAATATCGGTGCTGCTGTTGCTGAGAAGCTCCAGAGCGTTGGGGCGACATACAATATCACGTTCATTGACAATGAATCGCAAGATCGCACAGTAGAGCTCGTGAAAAAAATGTGTGCGCGCGACTCACGCATCCGTTTAATCGTGAACACGCGAAATTTTGGTCAGATGCGCTCGCCGACCCACGGCATTTATCAGGCCGATGGCCGTGCTGTTATTTCCATGTGTGCTGATTTTCAGGACACTCCTGACCTTTTGCCAGAATTTGTGCGACGGTGGCGCGCCGGCACTGATATCGTGCTGGGCGTGCGGGAAAGTGAGACATCGTCGGCGCTCCTTAGTTTCGTTCGAGAACTCTCTTATAGGGTGCAGCGATGGATCGGTGATTATCCGATCATTCCAAACGCTACGGGCTTTGGCATTTATGATGCGCGGGTCGTCAAGTCGATTAAAGCAATGAATGAGCCGGAGCCTTTTTTTCGCGGGTTGCTCGTGGAAACCGGCTATATGATTGAGACGATCCCGTTTAAACGTCCGGCGCGCTCTAGCGGGCGCTCGAACAACAATTTCTTTACACTCCTTGATTTTGCGCTGAACGGGCTCGCTGGATCATCGAAAAATCTGCTGCGCGCGCCATTGTACATCGCTTTTTTCTCTGGCCTTGCGACGGTTCTTACGTTGCTTGGGGCAATTGTGGCCCCTTTCATTGGAGGCTCCGTGCAATTGTGGCTGCTGGCTACGTTGTTCGAAGCTCATTTCAGCTTGGTTTTTCTATTCATGGGATTGTTGGGTGTTCAGATTCGCTTGATTTCGGACCGCACGAGGAATCAGGCACTCGTGCTGGAGCGCGAACGCATTAACTTTCCGCCGCAGAGCTAACAGTGTTTGATTGGCGTTCACCAGCCGAATGGCGGAGATTGTGGCGCTATTATCAGGCCGGGATCCTGAATCTTCTATTTGGATTTGGCCTGTTTGCGCTGTTTTTAAGCTTAGGGGTGAATGTATATGTCGCGCAGACATGCGCACATTTGTTAGGCATGACATTTAACTATTTCACATATAGCAGATATACCTTTAATGATAATAAAGGGTCAAAATTTCTATTTTTTATATCCTATATCGTGAATTATTTCATCAACATTGGATTTGTAACACTTTTTGTCCAATTTATGTCATCTGCTTATTTGGCCGGCTTCTTATCGGCGGTTTTGGGCTCCCTGATCAATTATGTTGTGCTAAAGAGGTTTGTATTTTTCGTACAAAAAGCTGAATGATCTTAAACACGCGTTCCTCGAACCGCAATTGGGTTGAACCGGCTCTAGCTGCTGTAATCATCGGCGGGCTGATCTACAGCGCGTGGTTTTTGTATAACTATAGCTATTTGCCGCCACCGTTTTTTTTTGAACCGTCAGATACCTACGCTGACTGGTTCAATACTGCTTTTTGGGCGCGTAATCCGGGTGCCTATGATGTTTGGCGGTCAGTTTATCCGCCACTCTCTTTCGTTCTGCTGCGCTCGATTGGGATCGATCGCTGTTATCCGGATCGGCGACCATATGACTTTAGCGCGGGGCTGGATGCGCGGTCGTGCGATTGGGTCGGCATCGTTGCCATCTGGGTCATTTTGGCAGTAAACATTGCGCTAATCTGGTTTAGCTTTCGCAAGATCGACCCTCGCACCGCTGTCGCGCGCACAATTTGTGTCGGGCTGGGGTTCCCAATGGTCGACGCGGTTGAACGCGGGAACCTCGTTATCTTGTCGTTTACTTTTTTGATTTTGGCGTTTGGGCCATTAGTGCGATCGGCAAAGGTACGCTGGTTGGCGATCGGGTTGGCCATCAATCTGAAAATATATCTGATCGCGGCAATATTCCCGCTGCTTTTCAAACGCCGCTGGACATGGGTCGAATGCGCGACCTTGTCGGTTGTGATTGTTTATTTGCTTAGTTATGCGGCGTTTGGTCATGGATCAGTCGTCGAGCTTATTGACAATATTCGTAGTTTCTCGACATACCAACCGCCGCAAATTATGGATATGTGGTATACGTCGACTTACAATACACTGTTGCTGTTGCTTTCGGGAGACGATGTGCCGATGGCAATGATTTTGGGGTCGGCGCTGGTCGACCAGCTATTGATTATCATCCCGCTGCTTCAGCACGGCACGCAGGCACTTATCATACTCGCCTTCGCGGCGACTTGGTTACGGCCGGAGCCCGTGCCTCGGCACCGTTTAGTCTGCCTGGGGATTATGCTTGCGCTGGTGACCTCGGAGGCGGGAGGGTATACGCATGTCTATTTCCTGCTGTTTGTATTGATGGAGCCATGGCGCGGCTTTGGCCGCCGTTGGGCCATTGTCGCTTGCTATGTTCTGGCGCTGCCGCTCGATGTGATTCTGGATACGGCGCCGGAAATTCAGCGAGATACCTATGTCGGGGATGCGGCAGTCTTCATCAATTATCATGTTACGCTCGGCGCGCTTTTGCGGCCGTTGATTGTCCAGTCGGTGGCCGTGGCATTGTCGTTGGTGACAATATCGGAGGTTTGGGCCGATATCCGCCACCAGGGTTGGGCCAATCGCTGGCGCTTACGCCATGATGTGCCGCTGTTGCCGTGGGTAAAGCGGCCCTCACCGCCGCAGCGGGTGTGAGCGCCGTGGTGGCGTCCGACCCCATGATTGATCGCCGGTCGCTCGTTACCCGTCTGGGGGGGGCGGCGATGGTTGGCGCGTTATCGGCGCCGGTGACATCCGTTGACCAAGCCTCGGCCAGGCCAGCGGACGAGGTGCGCGCGATTGCATCGGGGGAGGCGCTTCCGCAGGATAGTCCGACCGTTTTGACTCTGGCGCAGGGTCGGCACAGTATCGCCCGGTCAACCACGATCAATTCCGGCGTTGTGTTGATGCCAGGGGCCAGTATCGACGTTGCCCCCGGCCAAACACTGACCATTTTAGGCGATTTCAGCGCCCCAGTGGCGCCGGTCTTTACTGGGTCGGGGCAAGTGAACCTGAATGCCAGCCGCTGTCATGCTGCCTTTCCAGAATGGTGGGGCGCAGTAGCCGATGATCCTGCGGTGGATTGTCTGCCGGCGCTGCAGGCGAGCATCGCGGCGCACCCTTTCATCATTCTGCGGGCCGCCGATTATCACATCAGCGGGACTTTCCGCATCAATCGACCGTATTTGCGCATCTGGGGAGCGGGCTATCGAGGAACGCGACCGGGCGAGGGCACGCGCCTTATTCTCCGTAGTGGCGCGGCTGATGTCGTTCACGTCGGACCGCGATCGCGTCCGTCGCAGGTTAACGACTTTCTGGAAGGGGTCGACCTGCGCTGGCTTGATCTGACACGATCAATGCCCATCGATGCGTCGCTTGATCGGCAGCCAGCGGGCCTTCGCGCGCAATTCGTCCTTTTTTGCCAGTTCGAAGCGGTGAGCTCAAGCCAGAACGGCGTCGGCTTCGTTGCTAAGGGCGTGGTGCGATCGGCTTTTCGGGATTGCATCGCGTTTCGCTCGTTCGATGGCGCAGGCGCGGGTGCTCCCTTTCGCGGTTTTCTGCTCGACGGGGACGACTCGATTGGGCTTGCGGGCGGCAACGCGTCGCTGTTCCTTACCGATTGCAACGTGTCGGTCGGGGGGGCACCGAACATCGCCGATCCAGTGGGGCTGTTGTTGTCCGGTGGGTTTGCCGACACCTATGTTACCAATTTCGAGACCACTCATGTGGCAACGGGGATCCGGGTTGCGGGCAAGACCGCCGATCTTGGCGCACAAAGCATTGTAGCCCATGCCAACCTCCATATCCGCATGCCGATCATCGATCAGTGCAGCGCGATCGGTATCGACATTGCGGATACCTCAGAACATGCGTTGATTGAGCTTTCGCAGCCCTATGTCGCACTTGCGCCGCGAGCTACGGCGGGTATCCGCGTTGATCGGATGCGCGGCGCGCTCAGCATTTTGGGCGGGCAGGTGCTCGGTCGCATCGACGCGGCCGCGAAAGGGAATGGGGTTGGCCTCCTGGTCCATGATTCTAACGGTCTGTCTGTTACCGGGTTGAAGCTTCTAGATCTTCGGCAGCCGATCCGGCTTGAACAGTGCCAGCAGGCCAGTGTGCAGGCGTGGGTCGGCAATCCGTCGCAGCTCGCGTTGGACGCGGCAGTGCGATTGCAGGGCTGTGTCCAATCGCGCCTTGCGGTCCAGATTGGCGGTCGGACAGGCGCGTTTCAGCGTGGCATCCATATTATTGACGCGAACTCGACTGACTTGCGGATCGATGCGATGGGCATCGATCTTGGCGCGCTTGCGGGGGGGGCGGCGGCGCGGGTTGTTTTGGGAGGTCGATCAATGGCGGTCCCCGGCCGCAGTGCAGGGATCTTGGTCGAGTAATGCATTTGCTGCATAACAGTTGCATCTGAGCGACATTTTGGCACGAGCCGTTATCTTTTTTTCCCCTTTTTGCTCGTTCGGTTGTTAATGCGACATCAGGTTTCGAACAATCGCCGACGCAAAGGGGAAGAGTTGATGTTAAACTTGTTGGTTACCGGGGGGCAGGGTATGCTGGGCCGCGCGGTTGCGAGCGAGGCCGAGCGGCTGCCCGACGCGCGGGTGCTGGCGCCTGGCCGTAATGAGCTCGACGTGCGGGATGCAGCGGCAGTTATGGCTTATGCGGACACGATTGCGGGCGGCTGGATCGTTCACTGCGCCGCTCTTGTCGATGTGGAAGGATGCGCGCGCGATCCCGAAACGGCGCGCGAGACCATCGTGGAGGGAACGCGCAATGTTATTGCGCTGGCAAAACAAGCTGGCGCGCGTTTGCTCTATCCGCAATCCTTTCTGGTCTATGACGGCGCGGTCAATCCGATTCCCGAAGACGAAACGCCCCGTCCCCTGTCGTTTTATGGCCAGTTGAAGTACGAAGCTGAGCAATTGATCGACGCCGAGATGGACAATGCCTTGATCGTCCGGATGGCAGGCTTCTTCGGGGGCGAGGCGGGCGATAAGAATTTCGTTGGGCGGATCATCCCCGTCATTCATGCCGCGATGATGCGCGGTGAACGGCAGTTCAAGGTTGGAGACCGGGTTTGGCAGCCGACATGGACGCAGGATCTGGGCGCTAATTCGGTTCAACTCATGCTTGCCGATGCGCGTGGCCGCTATCAGATGGCGTGCCTG
This sequence comes from Sphingomonas sp., assembly GCA_013822915.1. GTDB lineage: Bacteria > Pseudomonadota > Alphaproteobacteria > Sphingomonadales > Sphingomonadaceae > Sphingomonas. The sequence goes on from PNLG01000357.1 coordinate 24,790, forward strand.
GGGCATGCGACGTTTGCTGAGATTTCGGCAGAAATCGTGGTCGCGCTAGGTTGGCAAGATCGGATCGCAATCGAGACGGTCGATGCTTCGGCGATCGCGCAGTCGGAACTTGGCAAGCGTCCTGACGTGGCGATCATGAGCTGTAAGCGGCTGACGGATGAGCGGCTCAACCTGCAGCGTGATTGGCGGTCCGCGTTACATGCTTATCTGCGCCACCCATTTTTCGATAGCTATCGCGTGAAAGGCTAACCATGCACGACCTATTTGATCCCCTTGACCGGCCGGATTTCCTCAACCTACGCAATCGTACGGTGATGTCGGCCATGAGCCGCGGCTTTGCCGACGGTGACCACCGCGCCACTGAAGGCATGCGCGATTATTATGCACGCCGCGCTGCCGCCGGTGCTGCTTTGATCCTGACAGAGGGAACAATCATTCATCCGACGGGCGATGGTTGGAACAACGCGCCCCACATCGCGACGGTCGAGCAAGCAAAGGCGTGGAAGCCCGTGACCGACGCAGTGCATGATGCGGGCGGCGCGATTGCGTGCCAGCTTTGGCATTGTGGGCGCATTTCACATTCGGATTACACAGGTGTTGCGCCGGTCAGCTCTACTAACCGCGCAGCCGCTGGTACCAACCGGCAAAATGGCAAGCCTTATGGCGAGCCGCGCGCGCTGGACGCTAGCGAGATTCCGACGATCATCGGTTATTTTTGCGACGCTGCCAGCCGGGCATTTGACGCCGGTTTTGACGCGATTGAACTCCACACCGGGCATGGCTATCTCATCGATCAGTTTTTGGACGCCAATGTCAATGATCGTTCCGATGAATACGGCGGATCGGTTGAAAACCGTTGCCGGTTCGCGCTGGAGCTTGTTGAGGCAATTCTTAAGGTGGCGCCGGCCGATCGGGTCATCGCGAGAATATCGCCGTCGCGCTTCATGGGCGGAATTTATGAATGGCCTGATCTCGATGCCATGCTCGACTATTTCATCCCGGCACTTGCATCGGCGGGGCTGCGGGCGTTGGACGTGAGTTGTGCCAATTCCGATTACTTTCAGACATCGGGCAAGATGGTCCGTAAGATAAGGTCGGCTTGGCCCGGCGTGATCATCGGCGGCGCGTCGCTAACGCTCGACCAAGCCAACGCCGAAGTGGGCGAAGGCCTGCTTGACTTGGTCACCTGGGGGCGAGCATTTATCGCTAATCCCGATCTGGTCAGCAAGCTGGCCAATGGCGACGAACTGGTCCCGTTCGCCGATGTCATGCGTGAGACGTTGGTCTGACAGCAGGTGGGCAAACGCGCTGGTATGCGCGTTGCATTTTGCGGCGGGGTTGGGGCGGGACGACGGCCCGCCCACCCTGTTGGCGGGCAAAATCGACACGGCGATCGGGCGCGCGGGTTTGAGCTGCACCCGGTTCTGCGGACACCAGGTTAGGCTATTCAGTCACCGCATCAGTTCACGCCAGTGGCACCCTTGAATTGACGATAAAGGGTGATAAGGAGGCGCGGGTTTCCACGGGGGTGTTGTGCGCAAAGGGATCATCCTCGCAGGCGGCTCCGGCACCCGGCTTTATCCGCTTACCCGGGCGGCATCGAAGCAGTTGATGCCGGTTTATGACAAGCCGCTGATTTATTATCCGCTCTCCACGCTGATGCTCGCCGGCATTCGTGAGGTGCTGATCATCACAACGCCGCAGGACCAATCGGCGTTCCAGGCCCTGCTTGGCGATGGCTCTGCATGGGGGATGGCGCTACATTACAAGGTGCAGCCGGAGCCAGGCGGGCTTGCGCAAGCGTATCACATTGGCGCCGACTTTGTTGGTGATGCGCCATCGACATTGGTTCTGGGCGACAATATCTTTTACGGGCATGGTCTGACCGAATTGCTGGCCAATGCCTCGCTCAGCAATCATGGCGCATCGGTGTTCGGCTATTATGTTAAGGATGCGCGCCCCTATGGCGTGGTGTCATTTGATGCGGCGGGCCGCGCCGAGACGATCGAGGAAAAGCCCGCCGAGCCCAAATCAAATTACGCGGTGACCGGGCTTTACTTTTATGATGGCACCGCCGTTGCCCGGGCGCGCGATTTGAAGCCCTCGGCACGCGGCGAGCTCGAGATCACGGATCTGAATCGCACCTATCTCGAAGAAGGAAAGCTCTCTGTCGAGTTGATGGGCCGCGGCTATGCGTGGCTGGACACGGGCACCCATGCATCGTTGCTCGACGCTGCCAACTATGTGCGGCTGATGGAGGAACGGCAGGGGTTGAAAATATGTTGCCCCGAGGAAATCGCATGGCGGCTCGGCTTTATTGACGATGTGGCGCTTGAGGCGCTCGCAACGCCGCTCATCAAGTCGGGCTATGGGCAATATCTGATCGGCTTGCTGACGCGGGGCCCGACTTGGAACTGATCGAGACCAGCCTACCGGGCGTGCTGATCATCGAGCCACGGGTGTTCGGGGACGATCGTGGCTTTTTTCTCGAGAGCTGGAACGCCGAAACCTTTCGGGCAGCCGGCCTCGACCTGGACTTTGTGCAGGATAATCACAGCCGGTCGGCGAAGGGCGTGTTGCGCGGCCTGCATTATCAGCAGCCCGAGCCGCAGGGAAAACTGGTGCGGGTGACCGCGGGCCGGGCTTTCGATGTCGCGGTCGATATCCGGCGCTCATCGCCGACATTCGGCCAATGGGCCGGGGTTGAGCTTTCGGCGGCGAACAAACGGCAATTTTGGATCCCGCTCGGGTTCGCGCATGGCTTTCTGTCGCTCGAAGACGGCACCGACTTTCTTTACAAATGCACGGCGTGTTACCGGCCGGCTTTCGAGAACTCCATCAAGTGGGACGACCCGGCGATCGGTATCGATTGGCCGCTGGAGGGGATCACGCCGCTGCTTTCGGCCAAGGATTTGGCGGCGAAACCGCTTGCGGACGCTGAGGTGTTCGCGTGAAAGTCCTCGTCACCGGGGCTTCAGGACAACTTGGCCGCGCGCTAACGGCGACCGCGCCCGCAGCCTCGACGATCGAGCCCACCGACGTCGCCGAGCTTGACATCACCGATGCGGAGGCGGTCCACCGGCATGTCGCCGAGACCGGGCCGCAGCTGATCATCAACGCTGCTGCTTATACAGCCGTCGATAAGGCGGAAAGCGACGAGGCAGCGGCGCACCGGATCAATGCCGATGCCGTCGGCAATCTGGCGCGGGCGGCAGGTGATATCGGCGCCCGGCTGGTGCATGTTTCCACCGATTTCGTTTTCGATGGCCGTCAGGGCACCCCTTATGCGCCGGATGCCGCGCCGAACCCGCTGAGCGTCTATGGCCGCACCAAGCTTGCCGGCGAACAAGCGGCGGGCGACGCAGCATTGATCGTGCGCACCGCCTGGGTTTATTCGGCGCAGGGCGGTAACTTCGTCAGGACGATGCTGCGGCTGATGACCGAGCGCGACCAGTTGCGCGTCGTTGCCGATCAGATCGGCACGCCAACCTTCGCCACTGGCCTTGCCGAGGCGATCTGGGCGCTGGCCGGGAATGGCGCGCAGGGTATTTATCACCATACCGATAGCGGCGCGGCCAGCTGGTATGATTTTGCCGTTGCGATTCAGGAAGAGGCGCTCACGCGCGGCTTGTTGACCCGCGCGGTGCCGATCGAACCGATAACTACTGCCGATTATCCAACTCCAGCCGTGCGCCCGGCCTATTCCGTGCTCGACAAGTGCGCAACAAGTGCGCTGATCGGCGCCGCCCCCCATTGGCGCGTGCAGTTGCGCCGGATGCTTGAGGAACTTCGTGGCTGAAATCCTGATTACCGGCGGCGCGGGCTTTATCGGCGCCAATTTCGTGCATTATTGGCGTCGGCATCGGCCGACGGACCAGGTGCTGGTGCTCGACGTGCTTACTTATGCCGGCAATCCGGCGAGCATTGCGGGGCTTGACGGCGTCGAGCTGATCGAGGGCGACATCAACGATCAGCTGCTCGTCGAACGGTTGCTTACCGAGCGCGGCATCGACACGATCGTGCATTTTGCTGCGGAATCGCATGTTGATCGCTCGATCAGCGGACCGGACGCGTTCATCACCACCAATGTGCTCGGCACACACAGCCTGCTCAAGGCGGCGAAGCACGTCTGGCTCGACCAACGGAGCGGCCGACCGCATCGGTTTCACCATGTCTCTACCGACGAAGTTTATGGCTCGCTCGCGCTTGACGATCCGGCGTTCAGCGAAACAACGCCCTATGCGCCCAACTCGCCTTATTCCGCGTCGAAGGCGGGGTCGGATCATCTCGTGCGCGCCTATCACCACACTTTCGGGCTCGCGGTCACGACGACCAATTGTTCGAACAATTACGGCCCGTATCAATTTCCCGAAAAGCTGATCCCGCTGTTCCTGCTCAACTGCCTGCACGGTCGGCCGCTGCCCATTTATGGCGACGGGATGAACCGGCGCGACTGGCTGCATGTTGAGGATCATTGCCGCGGGATCGCGCTTGCGCTGGAGCGCGGCGTGCCGGGTGAAACTTACAACATCGGTGGCGGGCAGGAATTGCCGAACATGGCGGTAATCGATGCGATCTGCGCGCAGGTGGATGCGGCGTTTGCGGCCGATCCGGCGCTTGCCGCACGCTTCCCGGATGCGCCCGCGGCAAGGGGCGGCGCTTCGGCGAGCCTGAAGACCTTTGTTGAAGACCGCAAGGGGCATGACCGCCGGTACGCAATCGACGAGCGCAAGGCCCGCGCCGAATTGGGCTATGCGCCCGAACGCACTTTCGATCAGGGTTTCGCCGAGACGCTCGCCTGGTATCTCGCAAACGAGGCCTGGTGGCGACCGCTGCTCGCACGCTGACAACGTCGCCTCGCGCGGCAATTGCTTGAACATTTTTGCGATTTTCTGGGCCGGTCAGCCCCGCAATAGCGTCCGAAAATGCGGACTTGCAGGCATTTAGCGGGGCGGTTGCGTGATCGCGGTCGGGGCGTGCCCGAATTGGGATGGACGCGCCGATTCTCCGGCTTCCCATTTGTTGCGGCCTGGGATAGCCGGCTTGGTCTCAGGGCATTTGAAAGCACTTCGATGAAGTCCAGACCGCTTCGTTCGGCCGTATTTCCTGTGGGCGGGATGGGGACTCGTTTCCTGCCCGCGACAAAGGCCCTACCGAAAGAAATGCTGCCGGTCGTCGATCGGCCGTTGATCCAATATGCGGTCGATGAGGCATTGGAAGCCGGTATCGAGCAAATCATCTTGGTCACCGGTCGGGGCAAATCGGCAATCGAAGACCATTTCGACATTGCTTATGAGCTTGAGACAACGCTTCGCGCGCGCGGCAAATCGCTCGCGTTGCTCGACCAAACCCGACTCAAGCCCGGTGCCGTGGTTTATGTCCGCCAGCAGGAGCCGTTGGGGCTCGGGCATGCCGTGTGGTGCGCGCGGCACATTGTTGGCAACGAGCCCTTCGCGGTGTTGTTGGCTGATGATTTCATGCTGGGGACGCCCGGATGCCTGAAGCAGATGGTCGAAGTCTATCGGGAAATCGGCGGCAATGTGATCTGTGCGCAGGAAGTCGCCGAAGATCAGACCGACAAATACGGTATCGTTCAGCCTGGGACGCGGCACGGCGCGCTGACCGAGGTGACGGGGTTGGTCGAGAAGCCACCGCTTGGCACAGCGCCATCGAATCTGGCCGTCATTGGTCGCTATATCCTCCAACCCGAAATCATGCGCGTGCTGGAAACACAGGAAAAGGGCGCGGGCGGGGAAATCCAACTTACCGACGCAATGGCAGCAATGATCGGCGATCAGCCGTTCCATGCCGTAACGTTCGACGGGCGCCGCTATGATTGCGGCGACAAGGCGGGCTATATCCATGCCAATCTGGCGGTTGCGCTCGCGCGGCCCGATCTGGGCGACAGCGTTCGCGCCTTCGCGGTCGATTTATTGGCCAAATAGCACGATCTCGCTGATGCATGATAGCGCGACCTGGCCGTTAATTAGGCTTTGGTCGCAGCGGACCGCGACACCACAACGCAGCCCTTTCAGATTCTGGACGCTGTCACTTTTGACATTAATCCAGCCATTCTGATCGATTCCGATCCGCTTGGTGGCGCTGCTGAATCGATCCACGCGATCCGTATTCACTTGACGGCGCGGCATCTTCAACACGGGCGTCGCGGGTTGGTTTTGTCCGAAACCGGGCAAGCCGGCAGCGTGTTCGTGGCGGCGAATCTTGCCCTCTCCTTTGCCCGGTCGGGGGTGCGGACGTTGTTGATGGACACGGACCTTCGGGGGCCGAGGCTGTCCGAACTCATCACGCCCTCGCGCGAGGTTTTGGGGCTGGCCGATGTGCTTGAACAGCCCGGACTGCCGATAAGTGCCGCCATCCATGCGGTGGTCCCCAATTTGTGGGTCATTTATTCGGGCCGTTCGAGCGGGCGTGCGCAGGAACTATTGTCGGGCAATCGCTTTGCGCGAATCTGCGATATTTGCATGCGCGAGTTCGATCTCACCATCGCAACTTCGCCGCCCGCAAACTGCTTTTCCGACGTCCGGCGCGTTGCCTCGCTCATGCGCGACGTGCTGATCATTGCCCGTCGCGATGTTTCCTTCATAAAGGATCTGAAGGCGATGACCGATGAACTGAGGAGCGATGGCGCTCGTATCTTGGGCACAGTCTATAATGACTTCTGAATAGCCT
>PNLG01000193.1 GCA_013822915.1 Sphingomonas sp.
AACCATTTGCCCGGTTGCCGCAGTGGCCGTTCCGCCTGGATCAGTAAGACAACCCGCGTGCCGCTGGTGTCGTTCCACACCTCGTGGCGATAGGTGTCGTCGAACACCAACGTCTCGCCCTCTGCCCAGCGCACGATGCGGTCATGCACGCGCATCCGCACATCGCCGTCCGATGGCACCACCAGCCCGAGATGGCAGGTAATCAGCCCCTTGGTGACGCCGCGATGGTCAGGAATGTGCGTGCCCGGCGCCAGAATCGAGAAAAACGCACTGTTCAGGCCCGGAATCGTGCCGATGACGGCGGCCGTTTGCGGGCAGCGCGCCAGATTTTCCTCAATCGGATAGCCATAGCCGACCAGAAAATAGGACCGCCATTTGTTTATCTCCGCTATGGAGCGATGATCGGGCGAAATGGTAGCAAGCGAGGGGGCAGCCGACCCGCGCAGGGCAACCGATTCAGCTTCAGCCCGGATCGCCTGCCAATTGTCGCGCAACTGCGCGGTCCAGGGAAAGTCGCGCACGTCGAGCACCGGCGTGTTCGGCACCAGCGAGGATGCGCCGATCAACCGGTCGAACAGCCCGCGCAGCGCCTTGCCCAGCGTGATAATAAACGGGCGACCGCGCTCGGCGACCATCGCATCGCCTTCGCGCGGAGCGCCGGAAATGATGTTGAGATCGGGCACAAATCCGGCGGGCATTTCGTCGGCGCGCCAAGGCGCGGCGGTGTGGCGCGATGTTGTTGTGTCGGTCGTCATCATCTGGTCACCCACTGTTGAAGGCGCAGAGCGGTGCCCCCATCCGCACGATTCGGTTATGCCGCTACGCGCGGCTTGCGACGAAATCATGGCCAAACCGGGCGTAATCAAGAGAGTTTGGCAGATTGCGCACCCCAAAGATTGCAAGAAAGGTCGCTAGCGTCGGCGCCGTGCGCTCGCTACACCCCTGCTATGGATTGTTCTTTTGCAGCGCTGCGGCGCGTGCTCGCTCTTTTCGGCATGGTGGCATTGGCTGGCGACGCGCTTGCCCGCGATCAGACCGGGCCCGCTGTTGCGCCTGCCGCTGCGCCTGCGAATGCAGCAGAGCCGGGGTGGCTATACAAGGGCAGCGACATCACACCCGACCCCGCATGGCGGTTTGGCACCTTGCCCAACGGGCTGCGCTATGCGCTGCGCCGCAATGGCGTGCCGCCGGGTCAGGTCGCGGTGCGGGTGCGGATCGACGCGGGCTCGCTTTACGAGCGCGCGCACGAACGCGGCTTTGCCCATTTGCTCGAACATCTGACGTTTCGCAGCTCGGTCTATGTCGCCGATGGGGAGGCAAAGCGCATCTGGCAACGGCTGGGCACGACCTTTGGCTCGGATACGAACGCGCAGACGGGCTTTACCAGCACCAGCTACAAGCTCGACCTGCCCGGCGCCACCGAACAGGCGCTGGATGAAAGCCTCCACATTCTTGCCGGCATGATGGCGCAGCCGTTGATTACGCCCGCCACGCTCGATGCCGAACGTCCGGTGGTGCTGGCCGAACAGCGCGAGCAGCCCGGCGCGCAATCGCGCTATTCCGACGCCGTCCGCAGCGCGTTTTTTGCTGGCCAACCGATTGCTGACCGTTCGCCGATTGGTACGATCAAGACGCTGGAGGCGGCAACCGCCGCCGATGTGCGCGGCTTTCATGAACGCTGGTATCGGCCCGAGCGCGCGGTTGTCGTGATCGTGGGCGATCTTGACCCGGCGCTGTTCGAGCGGCTGATCAAAAAGAATTTCTCGGACTGGCAGGGCAAGGGCCAAAATCCGCCCGACCCCGATTTCGGTACGCCAAAGCCCGCGCCGCGCCCGGTGGTGATTACCGAACCCTCGATCCCGGCGATTGTCGGCTTTGCCGTCATGCGCCCCTGGGTTTACCGGGACGACACGGTGCTGTTCAATCAAAAGCGCATGGTCGATATGCTGGCGCTTCGGCTCATTAACCGGCGGCTGGAAACGCGCGCGCGCAGCGGCGGCAGCTTTATCAGCGCAACGGTGTCGATCGACGATTTCGCGCGGTCGGCGAACGGCACCTTTGTTAACGTATTGCCGATTGGCGATGATTGGGCATCGGCGCTGACCGATGTGCGCGCCGTCATTGCCGACGCGCAGGCCGAGCCCGCCGCGCAAGCCGAAATCGACCGCGAGCTTGCCGAATTCGACACTGCGCTCAAGACCCAAGTCGAAACCGCCGCTGCCGAGGCGGGCGCCAAACAGGCGGATGATCTGGTCGAGGCGATCGATATCGCCGAAACCGTGACGACCGCGCAAACCGCTTATGAGATTTTCACCAGCGCACGCGCCAACGGTATGTTCAGCGCCGCCGCATTGCTCGCGTCGACCAAGCGCGTGTTTGTGGGGGCGGCGACGCACGCCGTCGTCAATGCCCGCATCGCCGATCCGCAGGCAGCGGCCAGGCTCGCCGCGCTGCTGAAGGCCGATGTTTCGCGCGTCGCAGCGCAGCGCAGCGCGGTGCGGGCGGTTGACTTTTCCGCGCTGCCAAAGCTTGGCGCTCCGGCGACCATTGTGAGCCGCAAGGCCATTACCGATCTGGGAATGGAGACGGTCGAGTTCTCCAACGGCGCGCGCATGATGCTGTATTCCAATTCGGCTGAGGCCGGGCGGGTCTATGTGCGGGTTCGCTTTGGCGGGGGCTACAATGCATTGCCCGCCGCGCGCGCCAGTGCGGCGTGGGCCGCACCGCTTGCGCTGATTTCCAGCGGTATCGGCAGCTTGGGGCAGGAGGAGCTCGACCGGCTGACCTCTGGCCGTCGGATCGACCTCGACTTTGCGGTTGATGACGATGCGTTCGTCATTGGGTCCACGACATCGGCGGCCGATCTGCCCGATCAATTGACGTTGATCGCCGCCAAGCTCGCCGAACCCGGCTGGGATCCCAATCCGCTCGCGCGCGCGCGGGCGTTGGCGACCACGGCTTATGCGGGATACACCGCATCGCCGGGTGCCGTGCTTGGGCGCGATCTTGAAGGGTTGCTGCACGGCGACGACCCCCGCTGGGCGACTCCGTCGCTCGCGCAGATTGCGGCGACGACGCCGGCGCAGTTCCGCGCGCTTTGGGAGCCACTGCTCAAGTCCGGTCCGGTCGAAGTGCAAGTGTTCGGGGATGTGAGAGCCGATGACGCGATTGCCGCCGTCGCGCGCAGCATCGGTGCGCTGCCCCCCCGCACCGTGAGCACGGCCGCCGCTCCGCCCATTGCGTTCCCGAAACACCGCGCCCAGCCTGTGATCCGCACGCACGACGGCCCCATCAATCAGGCGGTCGCCGTGATCGCCTGGCCCACCGGTGGCGGCGTTGCGGGGATCAGCGACAGTCGGCAGCTCGATGTGCTGGCGCAAGTGTTCAACGACCGGCTGTTCGACCGGCTCCGGTCGGAAGCGGGCGCGAGCTATAGCCCGAGCGTATCGAGCAGTTGGCCGGTTGGATTGCCGAGCGGGGGGCGCGTCCTCGCGGTCGGTCAGGTGCCGCCGGAAAAGGTTGATTTCTTTTTCAAGCTTGCGCGCGAGATCGCCGCCGATCTGGTCGCGCGGCCGCTGGAGGCCGATGAGCTGCGACGGGCAGTTGTCCCCTATCTGCAACTGGTCGCACGCACCTCAACCGGCAATACGTTCTGGTTCAGCCAGCTTGAATGGGCGAGTTACGAGCCAGTTCGGATCGACGCGATCCGCACGCTGGCGCGCGATATTTCCGGGCTGACGCCCGCCATTCTTCAACAAGTGGCGGCGAAATATCTGCGGCCAGAGGCGGACTGGACGATGGCAGTCGTGCCGAAATCGCTGGCCCCGCAATCGCGCGGGGGCGCCGCAAAGCCTGCTGTGGGCAAACCGCCCCGCAAAGCGTCGCGGCGGTAGCGCTTGTTCACCTGTTACTGGCCGGTGCTGCACCTGTTTCAGTGGACCTGAAACAGACGCTAACGGTTATCCCGGCGGGGCCGCCGCCGGGATGGGGAGCCGGGCTTAGCGCGCGTCAACCGCTGCCAGAATCGCGGCGTTATTGGGGCGCACCTTGTAATCATCGGTCGAAAGCTTGTGGCGGACAACGCCCTGGGCATCGATGATGAGCACCGTCGACCGTGGCACGCCATAAGCAAAATTGCCCTTGGCATAGGCCGGATCGCGCAAGCCGAACGCGTCGATCATCTTTGAGTCCTTGTCCGACAGCAACGTATAGTTGACCGACTGGCGGCCTGCGAAATCGGCAAGCTTGTCGGGCGCGTCATAGCTGATCGCTGCCAGCGTATAGCCGCGCTTGGCCAGTTCGGCGGGGAGCGCACGCACATCCTTCAACTGCGCCTGGCAATAGGGGCACCATGACGCCGAGCGGAAGAAGATCAGCACCGTGCCCTTTTTGCCCGCGATCGAGGCAAAGTCGCGCGGCTTGCCAGCGGCATCGACGGCGGCGAAATTGGCGGGCACCTTCGCACCCACCGCAATCGGTGCGGCGGCGTGCGCAATGGCGGCCGCGACGATGGCCACGGGAAGGGCAAAAAGCATATGGGCAGCGCGCATAAAGTCTCCGATAAAATTGGGGGAACGCATTCGCCTTTCGATTGGGACACGCGAAAGGTTACACGAGCAACATCAACCCTTGTAAAGGGCATCGAGCCGCGCGCCATAAACCTGTTTCAGCACATGGCGGCGGATTTTGAGCGAGGGGGTAAGCTGTTCATTTTCAATCGCAAAAGGTTCATCGGCGATGATGAAGCGGCGCACGCGCTCAATCACTGACAAATCCTTGTTCACCCGCTCGACTGCAGCGCCCAGCGCGGCGCGGTAATCTGGATTCTCAGCAAGCTTTGCAAAATCGCAGCCAGTCCCCGACCGCGCGCAAAATTCCTGCGTCCATTCGGGGTCGGGGACGAGGACCGCGACCATATGCGGCTTGCGGTCGCCGGCGATCATCGCTTGCAGGATTTCGGGCTGCAGGGTCAGCATCCCCTCCACCTTTTGCGGCGCAACATTGTCGCCCTTGTCATTGATGATAAGGTCTTTTTTGCGATCGGTAATCTTGATGCGGCCCTTGTCGTCGATAACGCCAATGTCGCCAGTGTGGAGCCAGCCATCGCGCAGCACGCGCCGCGTTTCTTCCTCGTTGCGCCAATAACCGTGCATCACCAATTCGCCGCGCACCAGGATTTCGCCATCTTCGGCAATGCGCACTTCGGTGTTGGCCAGCGGCGGGCCAACGGTGTCGTGCTTCAGCCCGACCGCAGGGCGATTGCACGAAATCACCGGCGCCGACTCGGTCTGGCCATAGCCCTGCAGGAAGGTGATCCCAAGCGAATCGAAGAAGATGCCGATTTCGGGATTGAGCGGCGCACCGCCCGACACCATCGCCTTGATCCGCCCGCCGAACCGCTTGGCGATGCGCGGTTTCAGCGTCGCACCGAGCAGCGCATTCATCGGCATATCGAGCGCGCCACGCTTGCCGGCCGCTTTACGTCCGCCAATGCCGACTGCCTGGTTCATCATGAAGGTTGCGAATTTACCCTGTTTCTCAACCTGTTTGACGATACGCTGGCGCAAAACTTCGAACAGGCGCGGGACCACGACCATGATCGTCGGGCGTGTTTCCTCGATATTGGACGCAAGCTTGTCCAGCCCTTCGGCATAATAAATCTGCGCGCCCAACCCGATCGGGAAATGCTGGCCGCCGGTATGTTCATAGGCGTGGCTGAGCGGGAGGAACGAAAGGAACACTTCATCGCCCCAGCCGAAATCCTCACTGATGATCGTACAACATCCGTTGACGTTGTGCAGGATCGCACCGTGATGCTGCACAACGCCGCGTGGCGCGCCGCCGGTGCCGCTGGTGTAGATGATGCAGGCCGGGTCGTCGCGCGTGAAATTCGCCGCAGCGTCGGCCGCGTCGGGGGCGGTCGGATGCTCGGCGATCAGCGTGCCCCATTGGTGAAAGGCAAGCGGCCCGGCCTGCGCCACGCGCAAATCCTCCATCCCGATCACGAAGCGCGCTTGTGACGAGCGGAGTGCTGCGGGCAGCAGGGTCCGGGCCAGCTTGGCGTTCGACACGATGATCGCGCGCGCGCCGCTGTTTTCGAGGATATGCGCATGATCGCGCTCGGTATTGGTGGTGTAGGTGGGGACAGTGATGCACCCCGCGGCCATGATCGCCAAGTCGCTTATGCACCATTCGGGGCGGTTCTCGCTGACCAGCATTACGCGGTCGCCGGGGTTGAGCCCTATCGCTTTCAGCTCCGATGCAAGTGCTGAGACTTGCTCTGCCGCCGATGCCCAGCTGATCGACTGCCAGCGGCCATCCGCCTTGGCCCACAGGAACGGCTTGTCGCCGCCGGTGCGTGCGCGGGCAAAAAACATCGCGACCAGACTGGGAAAATGTTCAAGCTTTCGCATCACTTCTCCTGAAGCATCGCCCCCGCGATTGCACCATGCCGCACGGCTGCCCGTTGGCCGACCGCCCTCATTCGCTTAGCGCCACACCCACGCTGCGCGGGTCCGCCGCACCAACCCAGCCGCGCCGGGTGCGCTCGGCGGCATTTGCCTTCAGCCCCAGCCGCGCGATCGACACTTTGTGGCCCAGCGCCTCCAGCGCGGGTTTCAGCGCCTCGCGCCCCGTGCCCTGTTCGAGCACCAATGTGGTGCCGCTGAAATAAACGAGCCCCTCGCCGATCGACGCGCGAGCATCCATCCCCCAGTCGAGATGGGCGATCAGCGCCTTGGCGACCTGCATGATGATCGTTTTGCCGCCCGCCGCGCCGACGGTGAACACCGGCACCCCGCGCGCATCATAAACGATCGTGGGCGACATGGACGAAAGCGGTCGCTTGCCCCCCTGCACCCGGTTGGCAACCGGCGCGCCGCCGCGTTCGGGGGCGAAGGTGAAATCGGTCAGCTCGTTGTTGAGCACAAAGCCGCTCGCCAGAATCTGGCTGCCAAACGGCCCTTCGACCGTTGAGGTCATAGTGCCGATATTGCCGCGCCGGTCGATCGCGACGAAATGGGTGGTCCCAGAAACTTCGCCCGACAGCGCGGCGGTGCGCGGCTCGGCACCCGGCGGGGTGCCCGCCTCATAAGTGCCAAGCGATTTGTCCGGCGAAATCAGCATCGAGCGCGACTTCAGATATGCCTTGTCGATCATGCCCGCGACCGGCACGCGCACGAAATCGCTGTCGGCCAGATATTTTTCGCGGTCGGCATAGGCGAGCAGCATCGCCTCGCCGATCAGGTGCCACGACACCGGGTTGGCGGCGCCCAGCTTCTTCATGTCGAACCGTTCGACCATGCCCAGCACTTGCAGCACCGTGACCGCGCCTGATGACGGCGGGCCCATGCCGCAAATCTTGTAGCCGCGGTATGTACCGCACACTGGCGGGCGTTCCTTCGCGCGGTAAGCCGCGAGGTCGGCGAGCGTGATGTCGCTGGGGTTGCGTTCGGCCTTGGTCGCGGCGGTGACGATCGCTTCGCCCGTTTCGCCGGTGTAAAAGGCGTCCGCGCCGCCCTCGGCGATCAGCCGCAATGTTCGGGCGAGATCGGGGTTCTTCACCAGCGCCCCTTCGCTCAGCGGCTTGCCATCCAGCGTATATTGCGCGCGGATCGCGGGAAACGCGCTCCACACCTGGCTGACAAAGCCCATCCCCGCCGCCATCGGGCGCGTGACGGTATAGCCCTGTTCGGCCAGCCGGATGGCGGGCGCGAACAACGCCTTCCACGGCAATGTGCCAAAGCGTTTATGCACCATTGCCATCAGCCGGATATTTCCGGGCACGCCGACCGATTTGCCGCCGGGCACGGCCTGGAAGAAGGGGAGCGGCTTGCCATCGGTCCCCACAAACCGTTGCGGGGTGGCCGCCGAGGGCGCGGTTTCGCGGCCGTCAATGGTAATCAGCTTGCCGCCCGCCGGTTGATAGACAAAGAATCCGCCCCCGCCGATGCCGCTTGATTGCGGTTCGACCACGGTAAGCGCGAGCATCATTGCCATTTGCGCGTCCGCCGCGCTGCCCCCCGCGCGCAGGATTTCGCGCCCCGCCTCTGCCGCGCGCGGATCAGCGGCTGAGACAATGCCCCTGGCCGGTGGCTTGGCGGGTGCCGCCTTCGTTCGCGCGTCGCTGACGCTGGCCGGGATCAAAAGCGTCGCCGACAGCGCGAGGATCAATTTTTTCATAGACCAAATCCTAACCAGATTTGCCGTAGCGTCAAAGTGCTTTGGCAGCGCGCGCGTCGCCCAGCGTCGCAAAGCCGTCGCGGCGAAGCAGTGCCGCAAGGCCAGCATTGATCGCGCGGGCAAGCCCCGGCCCCTCATAAACCAGCGCGGAATAGAGCTGCACCAGCGATGCGCCCGCCATCAACCGGGCATAGGCTTCGGCGGCGTTGTCGATCCCGCCGACCGAGATCAGCGGGATCGCCCCGCCGGTTGCTGCTCGCGCCTCCGCCAGTTTCGCGCGCGCAAGCGGCGCGAGCGGGGCGCCCGACAGCCCACCGGCCTCCGCTGCATGCGGGGACATCAGCGGCGGGCGGCTGATCGTGGTATTGCAGACGATCAGCGCGTCGATGCCGGCGTCAATCGCTGCGCGGGCGATATGGTCGATGCCGACCGCGTCAAGATCGGGCGCGATTTTCAGGAATAGCGGCGTCCGCCCTCGCGCCTCGACACTTGCGGCCAGCAATTCGGCGAGCGCGGTCCCATGTTGCAAATCACGCAGGCCCGGCGTGTTGGGGGAACTGATGTTGATCGTGACATAATCGGCAATCGGCGCGGCTTTGGCGACGCCGTGCCGGTAATCGGCGATGCGGTCGGCTGCATCCTTGTTCGCGCCGACATTGATGCCGAGCACACCGTGGCGGCGCGCGGCGCTGGCCCGCGGGAGTGCTGCATCAATCCCGCCATTGTTGAACCCCAGCCGGTTGATGACCGCGCGATCCTCCACCAGCCGGAAAATGCGTGGCTTGGGATTGCCAGGCTGGGGCAGGGGGGTGAGCGTGCCGATCTCGACACTGCCAAAGCCGAGCGCGAACCAGCCGTCGATTGCTGCCCCATTTTTGTCGACGCCCGCCGCCAGCCCGAGCGGTGACGCGAAATCGATACCGGCCACGCGCGTTGCCAGCGCCGGGTCGGGTGTGGGTGCTGCCCCCGGCGTGCCGATGCGCGCCCATGCCGCCAGCGCGTCGATAGTCAGTCCGTGCGCGCGCTCGGCATCGAGCGCAAACAAAGCGGGGCGGATCACCGAGAACATCGCTCGCATTTGGCAGTGCGCCACCGGCGTGGCAATCGGCTTGTGCGAGGCGAGTCTGGGGCAAACGAGCCATTTCTGTTCGCGCAGAGGCGCAGAGGCGCAGAGGGCGCAGAGCCGCTATCCCGCAACGACCGCGCGAAGCGCGATCAAATTGACCGCAGATGCACTATTAGCTGCGCCGCGGAGCTCGCCGCCCACTCTTCTCTGCGCTCTCTGCGCCTCTGCGCGAACAAAATCTTCGGCCGATGCCGCGCCGTTACCCAACCTCGAAATGCCCGGTTGACAATCAGACCAATTTTATCCGATTGGGCCTGCATGCGACTTTCCAGCCTCGCCGATTATGCCGTCGTCATGATGAGCGCCGCCGCGCGCCATTGTGGGGTCAGCGGGCGGCTCAACGCGACGCTGCTGAGCGAGGAAACGGGCATCCCGCTCCCGACCGTGCAAAAACTCGTCAGCCGCTTGTCGGCGGCGGGCCTGATTGAAAGCGCGCGCGGCACTGGCGGTGGTTTTCGCCTCTCGCGCCCGCCCGCCAGCATCAGCCTCGCCGATATTGTCGAAGCGGTCGAGGGGCCGATCGCGATGACTGCCTGTGTCGATGAAGGGCGCCATGATTGCCAGATTGAGGAGAATTGCCGCGTGAAGCCGCATTGGAACGCCGTCAACGGGGCGGTGCGCGGCGCGCTCGCCGGGGTCAGTCTCGCCAGCCTGTCAACGACGGGAGCGGCATGATGGCAACGAAGAATGCCGAGGCAATTGCGGCCGCTAACAAGAAATATGAATGGGGTTTCAGCTCTGACATCGCGCAGGAATTCGCGCCCAAGGGGTTGAACGAAGACACGGTGCGCTTCATTTCGGCCAAAAAGGGCGAGCCCGAATGGATGCTTGAATGGCGGCTGAAAGCTTATCGCCACTGGCTGACAATGACGTCGCCCGATTGGGCCAAGCTGCAAATCGACCCGATTGATTATCAGGACGCCTATTATTACGCCGAGCCCAAGGCCAAGCCCAAATTGGGCTCGCTGGACGAGGTCGATCCCGAAATCCTGCGCGTTTACGAAAAGCTGGGCATCCCGATTGAAGAGCAGAAGGTGCTCGCCGGGGTGGAGGGCGCGCGCAAAGTGGCGGTGGACGCCGTGTTCGATTCGGTGTCGGTCGCGACCACGTTCCGCAAGGAACTCGAAGCGGCCGGCGTGATTTTCCGCAGCATCAGCGAGGCGATCAAGGAATATCCTGATCTGGTGCGCAAATGGCTCGGCAAAGTGGTGCCGATGCACGACAATTATTTTGCCGCGCTCAACTGCGCGGTGTTTAGCGACGGGACGTTTGTTTACATTCCAGAGGGCGTGCGGTGCCCGATGGAGCTCAGCACCTATTTCCGCATCAATGCCGAAAACACTGGCCAGTTCGAACGCACGCTGATTGTCGCGGACAAGGGCGCCTATGTTTCCTATCTCGAAGGCTGCACCGCGCCGATGCGCGACGAGAATCAATTGCACGCCGCCGTTGTCGAACTCGTGGCGCTCGACGATGCCGAGATTAAATATTCGACTGTGCAAAACTGGTATCCCGGCGACGAAAACGGGCGCGGCGGCATCTACAACTTCGTGACCAAGCGTGCCTTGTGTCAGGGCGCGCGGTCGAAAGTATCGTGGACGCAAGTTGAAACCGGCAGTGCCGTGACGTGGAAATATCCGTCGTGCGTGCTGAATGGTGAGGATAGTGTCGGCGAGTTTTATTCGGTCGCGGTGACCAATAATTGCCAGCAGGCTGATACCGGCACGAAGATGATCCATAATGGCCGAGGGTCGCGATCGACCATCGTGTCAAAGGGGATTTCGGCGGGGCGCAGCGACAATACGTATCGCGGACTGGTGCGGGTGGCACCGGGGGCGGAAGGGGTGCGCAATTTTACGCAGTGCGATTCGCTACTGCTCGGCGATCAATGCGGCGCCCACACCGTGCCCTATATCGAGGTGCGCAACCCATCGGCGCAGATCGAGCATGAGGCGACGACGTCGAAAATTTCCGACGACCAGTTGTTCTACGCGATGCAGCGCGGGCTGAACGCGGAATCGGCGGTGGCGCTGATTGTCAACGGCTTTGCGAAGGAAGTATTGCAGCAACTGCCGATGGAATTCGCGGTCGAGGCGCAGAAGCTGCTGGGGATTTCGCTTGAGGGGAGCGTAGGGTGACGCCAGCGGATGCTGCTTATTTTGCGGAGACGATGAGCGATTTGCAGCGCGAAACAATCGTAATTTGTTCGAGACAAGGCACACTAGGCTACACAAGGATCGCGGAGAAGTTAGGCGTCTCCTATGCCGACGCGAAAAACGTTGGCGGCTTCCTCCAAGCGGCGAATTTGGCGACGATAGAACTTCTCAAGCCCGGATTTAATGGTTCTGGCATTTTTCTTAACGAACGGGGTGAGCAAGTGAAGCTTGCTGCTCTCAAAGCGAAAAGTAGCAATGCTCCAAATAACTAACCTCCACGCCGAAATCGACGGCAAGCAAATCTTGAACGGCCTCTCGCTCTCGGTCAACGCGGGCGAAGTGCATGCGATCATGGGGCCGAACGGCGCGGGCAAGTCGACGCTTGGCTATGTGCTTGGCGGACGGTCGGGCTATGATGTGACCGAGGGGGTGGTGACGTTCGACGGGGAGGACTTGCTCGCGCTCGACCCGCATGAGCGCGCCGCGGCGGGCTTGTTCCTGGGCTTTCAATATCCCGTCGAAATTCCCGGCGTTTCTAACGTGCAATTCCTGCGCGAGGCACTGAACGCGCAGCGGGCGGGGCGCGGCGAGGCGCCGCTTTCCGGCGGCGATTTCCTGAAGATCGCCCGCGCGCAGGCGACCGCGCTCGGCATGGATTATGACATGCTCAAGCGCCCGGTGAATGTCGGCTTTTCGGGCGGTGAGAAAAAGCGCAACGAAATGGTGCAGATGGGCATCATCGCGCCGCGGCTCGCGATCCTTGATGAGACCGACTCCGGGCTCGACATCGACGCGCTGCGCGCGGTGGGCGATGGCATCAACCGGATCATGCGCGCGCCCGACAAGGCGGTGGTGCTGATCACCCATTATCAGCGGCTGCTGGATTATGTGCGGCCCGATTTCGTCCATATCCTGAGCGGTGGGCGGATCGTGAAAACGGGCGGCGCGAAGTTGGCGCTGGAGCTTGAGGCTGAAGGCTATGCGGGGCTGGCCGCGTGAGCACAGCGCTTGCCCTTCCCACCCGCCGTGATGAGGCGTGGCGCTATTCCGATCTTGAGGCTGTCGCCTCGGTCTGGCCCGTGCCCGCGCCCGAGCGGATTGAGGTTGCGGCGGGCGAGCAGACTGCGCGCGTCATTGTGCAGGATGCGGCGCCCGATGCGGTGGCGGTGCATGATTATGTGGTGGTGCTGCACGCGGGTGCGCGGGCGACGTTTCATGTGCTCAACACCGGCGGGCGGCTGGGGCGCGTGACGATCGACGTGACGCTGCACGAGGCCGCGCATTTCGAGCTGGGCGGCGCAATGCTGGGCGGCGGCGACCAGACGCTGGAGATTGTCACGACGCTGCGCCACATCGCGCCGAACGCGACGAGCAATCAGGTCGTGCGATCGGTGCTCGGCGGACGCGCGACCGGCAGCTATCTGGGCAAGGTGGCGGTGGCGCGCCATGCGCAGAAAACCGATGCATCGCAGTCGGTCAAAGCGATGCTGCTCACCCGCACCGCCACCGCAAATGCCAAGCCCGAGCTGGAAATCTATGCCGATGACGTCAAGTGCGCGCACGGCGCGACCGTGGGTGAGCTTGATGCGAACGCGCTGTTTTACCTGATGAGCCGGGGCATCGCGCCCGCCGAGGCCAAGGCGCTGCTGCTGCGCGGGTTCATCGCTGGCGTGTTCGACGACATCGCCGATGATGCGGCGCGCGAGACGGTGGAGGCCGCCGCCGCCGCCGCGCTCGAAAGGCTGCTGGCATGACGCGAGCTGCTATTTTGCCCGCAACTGCCCAGCGCGCTGTCCGGGATGATTTTCCGGGCCTGACCCCCGGCTGGCATTATCTGGACAGCGCGGCGACCGCGCAAAAGCCGCAAGCCGTGATCGACGCGATCGCGCGCGGCTATGGCGCCGACTATGCGACGGTGCATCGCGGCGTCTACCAGCGCTCCGCCGACATGACGATCGCCTATGAAGCGGCGCGGCGGCGGGTGGCGGGCTTTATCGGAGCGGCGCACCCGGACGAGGTCGCGTTTGTGCGCGGCGCGACCGAGGGGATCAACCTTGTCGCGCAGAGCTGGGCCGCCGAACACTTGCGCGCAGGCGACCGCATTTTGCTCAGCCAGCTTGAGCATCACAGCAATATCGTGCCGTGGCAGATGGTGGCGGCGAAGGCGGGCGCGGCGATTGACGTGGCGCCGCTGACGGCGGATCACCGCATCGATCTGGACGCGATGGCGGCGATGATCACGCCGCAGCACAAGCTGGTAGCACTCGCGCATGTGTCGAACGTAACGGGTGCGGTGCTCGACGCGCGGCGCGCTGCCGATATCGCGCACGGCGTGGGCGCCAAGCTGTTGCTCGACGGGTGCCAGGCGGTGCCGCGGATTGCGGTTGATGTGCAGGCGCTGGGCTGCGATTTCTATGTGTTGTCGGCGCATAAGCTTTACGGGCCAACCGGCATTGGTGCGCTGTGGGCGCGGGCCGATCTGTTGGCGGCGATGCCGCCGTGGCAGGGGGGCGGGGCGATGATCGACCGGGTCAGCTTTGCCGGCACCAGCTATGCTCCGCCGCCCGGCCGGTTTGAGGCGGGGACGCCGCACATCGTCGGCGCGGTCGGTTTTGCGGCCGCGATCGATTATGTCGAAAGCATTGGCCTTGCCCGCATCCATCGCATCGAGACCGAGCTGGTGGGCGAAACCCGGGCGGCACTTGCGCGCGTCAATTCGCTGCGGCTGTTCGGGCCGGCGGATGCAGCGGGCATCGTCAGCTTTGCAATCGACGGCGTCCACCCGCACGACATTGCGACGATCCTGGACGAAAGCGGGGTGGCGATCCGCGCCGGGCATCACTGCGCGCAACCGTTGATGGACGCGCTCGGGGTCGGCGCGACCGCGCGCGCGAGCTTTGGCGCTTATAGCGACGCCAGCGACGTCGCGGCGCTGATCGACGGGATCAACCGGGTCACGCGGATTTTTGGGTAGGATCAGGCGCATGAACGAACCGAGCAGAATTGCAGTCGAAGAAGTCACTTCGGTCGCGGCCCCGCCCAAGGCGCGGGTGGAAACGGCGGTCGAAACCTTTGAGCGCAAGCGCGATTATCTAGACGGCTTTTTGAAACAGGCGCCGCAAGGGGCGACACCGGGCGAGCCGGGTGGCGAAATTTATGAAGCGGTGATCGCCGCTTTGAAGGATATTTATGACCCTGAAATCCCGGTCAACATCTATGACCTGGGGCTGATTTACGGGGTGGATGTCACCGCCGACGGGCATTGCGTAGTGACGATGACGCTGACAACGCCGCATTGCCCGGTGGCCGAATCGATGCCGGGGGAAGTCGAAATCCGGGTCGGCGCAGTGCCGGGCGTCGGCTCGGCAGAGGTTAATCTGGTGTGGGATCCGGCCTGGGATCCGAGCAAGATGAGCGATGAGGCTCGGCTTGAAATGGGGATGCTGTGATGGCCGATGTGAAAACGCGCGCGCGCCCCGCTGCGCTCAACCTGACCCCCGCTGC
Source organism: Sphingomonas sp. (assembly GCA_013822915.1). Lineage (GTDB taxonomy): Bacteria > Pseudomonadota > Alphaproteobacteria > Sphingomonadales > Sphingomonadaceae > Sphingomonas. Next base: position 14,968 of record PNLG01000193.1, read on the forward strand.
TGAAGCGCGCATCGCCGAGCTGATGGCGCGCGCGCCGGAGGGGACGATCGGGGTGAAGTTGTCGACCCCCCGCCGGGGCTGTTCGGGCCTCGCCTATTCGGTCGATTATGTCGGAGACGCCAAGGCATTTGACGAGCGCATCGACACGCCGGGCGGCACCTTGTTCGTCGATGGCGCGTCGATCCTTTATCTCGTCGGCAGCAAGATGGATTGGGTGGAGGATGATTTCGCCGCCGGTTTCACCTTCGAAAACCCCAATGCCAAGGGTGCCTGCGGGTGTGGCGAGAGTTTCACGGTTTAGGAAAGCTTTGGCGTGTCAGCGCTTTTTCTGAATGGCTGCACTTCGGCGGGTAAAACCAGCATTGCCAGGGCGTTGCAGGATCTGCTCGATCCGCCGCATCTGCGGCTGGGCATTGACGATGCGTTCGCGCTGTTACCGACTAAGCTTCACAACCATGCCGACGGGTTTTTCTTCGATACAGACGCGCGCGGCGAGATTCGCCTCAATCATGGCCCGGTGGGGCTATCACTCCTCCGCGCGCATGCCCGGATGGCGGCTGTGCTGGCCAAAGGTGCAGCAGGCGTCATTCTGGATGAGGTGGTGCTCGAACCGGTGCTGCGCGATGATTGGGATCAGGCGCTGGCGGGATGCGCCGTGTTCAAAGTGGGCGTCCACTGCGCGCTGCCCGAACTCGAACGGCGCGAACGGGAACGGGGCGATCGATTGATCGGACAGGCGCGCGGCCAGTTTGGTCTGGTGCATGCCGGGATGTCCTATGATCTGGAGGTGGATACGACATCGGCATCCCCGGCTGATGTCGCCGCCCAGATTGCCGACGCCTATCTGCGCTGGCGCCTCACTGACGCTTAACTAACGCCGTCCGCAAACATTCGCACACCACGTCGCCGCGTTGGTTGACCATGCGGTGTTTCCACGTCACCAACCCTGCATCGGGCCGCGATTTGCTCTCCCGCAGCTCCACCACCTCGCTGGTCGCATGGAGCGTGTCGCCGATGAACACCGGCTTGGGCATCACCAGCTTGTCATAGCCGAGGTTCGCGACCAGCGTGCCCATCGTCGTCTCCGCCACCGTCAGCCCGACCATCAGGCTGAAAGTGAAGGTACCGTTGACGAGGATCTGGCCAAACTCGCTTGCCCGCGCGGCTTCCGCATCAAGGTGGAGCGGCTGCGGATTATGCGTCATCGTTGACCAGAGCAGATTGTCGGTTTCGGTCACGGTGCGCCGCAGCGGGTGGTCAATCGCCTCACCCAACTGCCATTGGTCAAAGAATTTTCCCGGCATTGCAATCTCCCGTGCCCGGCGCCGGTCATGGGCGCGGTGATGCGGCGGGGGCAGGCCCCGACACCCCCCTCGTTGCACCATCGCGCCGGGTGCGGCAAGCAGGCGCCATGATACCGCCGGTAACGATCGTGATGGGGGTAAGCGGCTGTGGCAAGTCGACTTACGCGCGGGCGCTGGCGGGCACGCAGGGCGCGGCACTGGTGGAGGGCGATGACCTGCACAGCGCCGCCAATGTGGCGCGGATGCGCGCCGGGATTGCGCTGACCGATGCGGATCGCTGGCCCTGGCTCGACCGGGTTGCCGACGCGATCAACCGGGCGGGCGCTGGCGGGGGGCCGGTTGTCGCCACTTGTTCAGCGCTGCGCCGGGCGTATCGCGATCGCTTGCGCGCCGGGGTGGCCGCGCCGACGCGGTTCGTGTTGCTCGACGTGCCCGTGGACGAGCTGCGCCGCCGGATGATCGCGCGGACTGGGCATTTCATGCCCGCCGGGCTGCTCGACAGCCAGCTTGCGACGCTCGAATGGCCCGACCGGGATGAGGGGGTCGAGATCGTCCGGGCAGGTTAGCCGCGCGCGCCACGCCCGGTTCCGCTCAGACCCAGTTCGCCTTAAGCCGCGTCGGTGTCGGCGCGCACGACCCTGACCAGCAATGCCTCCACCTGCACCTGCTGCCCGGCGGCGACGGGCAGTTCGTCGACCACACCATCGAACGGCGCGGTCAGGCTGTGCTCCATCTTCATGGCTTCGAGGGTAACGAGTCGTTGACCCTTGGTAACGACATCGCCCGCCGCGACGTCAACCGCCGTGACGCGGCCGGGCATGGGGGACAGGATGGCGCCGTCGGCGGCGGTGGCGCCCAGTTTCCCCTCACCGCGACGCAACGCTACACGATGCGCCGCTCCGTCTTGGAAATAAATTCGCGTCGGACCGTCGATGACGCAAGCTCGGCATGCATCGTAGCTCAGAGCATGATCTCCGACCTGAGTTTCAACCGGTTTGCCGTCTACAGTCAGACGCACGGTTCGGTTGGCATCTGAATTGAGGCGAAAACCAAAACGCGATTGGTGAAATTGATACATCGCATTGTCTAGGCCACCAGGCACCAACTCCGTAGCGAAATCGTCTGCCGCATATTGCAGCAGGGCATCGCTCGGCACTGGCGGCTCAATCAAGCGATCCTGATTTTCGGCAATAAAGGCTGTGGTGAGTCGACCTTCTCGAAAAGAAGGCTCATCGAGCAGTCGAGCAAGAAACCACGCATTTGTGTTCACCGGCTCGCACTGAAATGCCTTGCATGACTGAGAAAGATCACGATTGGCTTCGGCTCGCGTTTTGCCCCAACAGACGATCTTCGCGATCATTGGATCGTAGAATGGGGAGACTTCGTCCCGCTCTTGAACGCCAGTTTCTATGCGATCATCTGGAAAGAGCAGATGGTCCAGCCGCCCGACACTCGGCAGAAACCCCTTCGCCGGGTCCTCCGCGTACAACCTTGCCTCCATCGCCCAGCCATTGATGCTGAGCTCGTCCTGCCGCTTGGACAGCGGCTCCCCGCTCGCCACGCGCAGTTGCCATTCGACCAGATCGACGCCGGTAATCTCCTCGGTCACCGGGTGCTCGACCTGTAGCCGCGTGTTCATTTCCATGAACCAGATGCGGTCGGCGCGCAGGCCTTCGCTTGCATCCGCGATGAACTCGATCGTCCCAGCGCTGACATAATCAACTGCCTTCGCCGCGCGCACGGCAGCGGCGCACAATGCCTCGCGCGTTTCGGGGGACATGCCGGGCGCGGGGGCTTCTTCGATCACTTTTTGGTGGCGGCGTTGCAGGCTGCAATCGCGTTCGAACAGGTGAACGATGTTGCCGTGGGTGTCGCCGAACACCTGCACTTCGATGTGGCGGGGGGAGAGGATGTATTTTTCGATCAGCACCCGGTCGTCGCCAAAGCTTGACGCGGCCTCGCGCTTGCAACTGTTCAGCGCGTCGGCGAAATCAGCGGGTGCCTCCACCCGGCGCATCCCCTTGCCCCCGCCGCCCGCCACGGCCTTGATGAGCACGGGATAGCCAATTTTGTCGGCCTCTGCCGACAGTGCATCGGGGGATTGGTCCGCGCCCAGATAGCCCGGCGTTACCGGCACGCCGGCGGCGATCATCCGTTCCTTCGCCGCATCCTTCAGCCCCATCGCCCGGATGCTGTCGGGGCGCGGGCCGACCCAGATCAGCCCGGCGTCGATCACTCCTTGCGCGAAATCGGCGTTTTCGGACAGGAAGCCATAGCCGGGGTGGATCGCCTCTGCGCCCGTCGCTATTGCCGCTGCAATGATCTTGTCCCCGACGAGGTAGCTTTCGCGCGCAGGCGACGGCCCGAGATGCACTGCCTCATCCGCCTGGCGGACGTGCAGCGCCCTGGCATCGGCGTCGGAATAGACCGCGACGGTGCGCACCCCCAGTTTCCGCGCGGTGCGGATGATGCGGCAGGCGATTTCGCCGCGATTGGCGATGAGGAGGGAAGTGATCATGCGGCGTTGCCCTTACAGTTCGCTCTCGGCCAATCCAGCGATCTTCATCAAACTCCGCTGCAAGCCAAGTTTAAGCGCAGTGTTGCCATGGATCGGGATCGACAGTCGGGCGACTTCGCCATCCTTGCCGTAAATATGATGGCTTCCGGCGATACGTAACAAAACCCAGCCCTTGCGCTCGATCGCGCACGCGAAGGCTTTGCCGGAGCTTGGTTTCAAAAGGCCAGTTCGAGCACCCGCTCGCCGCGACCGGGCTCCGGCGGCGCGACATCGGCGTCGAGCCAGCCCGTGATCGCCTCACGGACGTTGGCCAGCGTCTCGTCGAGAGTCTCGCCCTGTGACACGCAACCGGGCAACGCCGGAACTTCGGCCCAAAAACCGCCCTCTTCGGCTTCGCGAATGCGAACCTTGATGTTCATGTTGACAAACTATGCCAGATGGTTCGCCGCCGCAAGGGGCAAGCCCGCGCAGTGCGGATGATGCGGCAGGCGATTTCGCCGCGATTGGCGATGAGGAGGGACTGGATCATGCCCTAACCCTCGCATCCCTTGGTTCGGCTGGAATAGCTGATATTGGCGATTTTCCACGTGCCGCCCTCGCGCACCATGTCGAACAGGTCATAGCCGCAGTGATGCAGCTTGCCGTCGATATAGAAATTATACCGCCCCCACACAAACGCGACATCGCCGTCGACTTCGATCGCGGGGTCATAGAGCCGTTCCTCATAACGCTCCGGCCCCGGTTTCATGCCGGTGATGAACTCGGTCATCGGGCGGCGGACGATGCGACGTTTGCCGTCCTCGCCCTCGATCGCGATAATGAGGTTGCCGTCCTCGCGCACAATCGGGCGCAGCATCTCGCCATTGCGCGCCGCAATCGCGGCAAAGGTCGCGTTGACGGGGGCGAGCACGGCGGCGGCGTCATCCTGCGGCGCAGGCGGGGTGCCCGTGCCCTTGGGCAGCGGCGGGGTGGGCGTGATTTGCAGGAGGAGGGGGAGGAGGAGGGGCATGATCAATCGTCTCCGTCATGCTGAACGCGTTTCAGCATCCACTGTGCGTCGCGCGTTGTGCTATCCATATTGGCGATGAGCAAGCAGCCTTGCACCTATATTCTGGCGAGCGGCCGGTTGGGAACAATCTATATCGGGGTCACGTCCGACCTGCTGGCGCGGTTGCATCAACATCGGTCTGGCGAGCTTCCAGGGTTCACGTTGCGCTACGGCGTGCGTCGGCTGGTGCGATACGAGATGTTTGACGACATGGTTTCGGCGATCGAACGCGAAAAGCAATTGAAGCGGTGGCATCGTGATTGGAAGATCAACCTGATCGAGTCGAGCAATCCACATTGGGACGATCTGGCGGTCGGGCTGGGCTTCGATCCGATACCGCCCCGCTATCCCCGCCCGAAGGGATGACGGCCACGCCAACAACAATCGTCATGCTGAACTTGTTTCAGCATCCACCGCGCAACGGGCATCTGCCGGGATCGTGGCACCTTGGACCCTGAAACAAGTTCAGGGTGACGATAGGCGTTGGTGAAGCGCTATCGCCCCGCTCACATACGGACTACCCCTATTCCCAAAGGCAATTGGCGAGGACAGGCCGGTCAAGTCCGCGTCCTCTCGACATGTTGCTGGATTTCCTGACCAAAACTGATTTCGAGCGTATGCCCGTCAGGGTCGGCAATGAATGCCCAATAGCCAACGGGTGGTCCATCGTCTTGTGGTCCGCTCACGTCATACCCCAGCGTTCTGGCCGTTCGAGCTCGAAGGTCGACTTCGTCCCGGGATTTGACGCAGACGCCGAGATGCCCCAGCGGACCTAGCGGCGATTCGGCCTCCGCCTGCTCAATGAAGACAATCGCGAACGCACGTTTGAGATCGGATAACCAAAACACGCGGCCGGACGAGTCGCGTCGGTCGTGAATGACGGTGAAGTCGGCAAAACGACGATAAAACTCAATCGTTTTGTCCGCGTTCGCGCACACCAGCGCGATGTGGGTAAAGCCTTCGTCGCTCACATCCGGAACACCCCGAACCGGGGCGCCTCCGCGACCGGCGCGTTTAGGCAAGCCGCCAGCGACAGCCCCAGCACGTCGCGCGTCTGCGCCGGGTCGATGACCCCGTCGTCCCATAGCCGCGCGGTCGCGTAATAGGGATTGCCCTCATCCTCATATTTCTGGCGGATCGGAGCTTTGAACGCCTCTGCCTCCGCCGCTGTCCAGCTCTCGGCATCGCGGTGGACAGTCGCGAGCACTGATGCCGCCTGTTCGCCGCCCATCACGCTGATCCGCGCGTTGGGCCAGGTGAACAGGAAGCGCGGAGCATAGGCACGGCCGCACATGCCGTAATTGCCCGCGCCAAAGCTGCCGCCGATCAGCACGGTGATTTTGGGCACGCGCGCCGTCGCGACCGCTGTCACCAGCTTGGCGCCGTGCTTGGCGATCCCTTGCGCCTCATATTTCCCGCCGACCATGAAGCCGCTGATATTCTGGAGGAACAACAGCGGCACCCCGCGCTGCTGCGCGAGCTGGATAAAATGGGCGCCCTTTTGCGCGCTTTCGGAAAACAACACGCCGTTATTGGCAAGTATCGCGACCGGCATCCCCCAGATATGGGCAAAACCGCACACCAGCGTGCTGCCATACAGCGCCTTGAACTCATGAAATTCGCTGGCGTCGACGATCCGCGCAATGATTTCGCGCACGTCATAGGGCGCGCGGACATCCTGCGGGATGATGCCATAAAGCTCGGCTGCATCGAATTTTGGCGGGCGCGGCTCGCGGGCATTGGTTTGCCTGTCCAGCGGGCCGAGGTGCGACACGATATCGCGCACGATGGTGAGGGCATGTTCGTCATTTTCGGCAAGGTGATCGACCACGCCCGATTTGCGCGCATGCAGGTCGCCACCGCCCAGATCCTCGGCGGAAATCACTTCGCCGGTCGCGGCTTGGACCAGTGGTGGCCCGGCGAGGAAAATCGTTCCTTGCCCGCGCACGATCACCGTTTCATCGCTCATCGCGGGCACATAAGCACCACCCGCGGTGCAGCTGCCCATCACGCACGCGATTTGCGGGATGCCCAGCGCCGACATGTTCGCCTGGTTGAAAAAGATGCGGCCAAAATGATCGCGGTCGGGAAATACTTCGGCCTGATGCGGCAGGTTCGCCCCGCCCGAATCGACGAGGTAAATGCAGGGTAGGCGGTTTTCCTGCGCAATCTCCTGCGCGCGCAGATGTTTCTTGACGGTGAGCGGATAATAAGTGCCGCCTTTGACGGTGGCGTCGTTGCACAGGATCATCACCTGTCGGCCGGAAACGCGGCCGATGCCGGCAATCATCGAGGCGCCATGGACGTCGCCCTCATACATGCCGTTGGCGGCAAGCTGGCCGATTTCTAGGAACGGCGAGCCGGGATCGAGCAGCCGCTCCACCCGGTCGCGCGGCAGCAGCTTGCCCCGCGCGACATGGCGCTCACGCGACTTTTCGTTGCCGCCCAGCGCGGCCTGCGCAACCCTGGCCCACAGCTCGTCGCGGAGCGCGCGGTTGTGCGCGTGGCGGGCGCGGAAGTCGTCGCTATCGGGGTTGATCGCGGTGGGGAGCACAGGCGCGCTCATCGGGGGCATCCTTTATCTTTTGCCGCATGGTCTAATCGCCTGACCGGCGCTTGGGAAGGCGCGAGCCGTTGGCTCGGGCGGTGCCGCGGCGCAATTGCGGGTTGTCCCCGGACGACAAAGGATTTAGTCCTTGTAGCACTTATTACGCAAAGGGCCGGGCGATGACGGGGTTTCGAGCAATATTGGTGGCGATATTCGTGCTGATCGTCGGATACACGTTGCAGGTCGGGGGTGCGCATGGCTGGAATCTGGTGCCGATTTTCTTTGCCGCGATCGGCGAAATGACGTGGCAGGGACAGTTTAACGTTGATTTTGCGTGCTTTCTGATCCTGTCGGGGCTGTGGACGGCGTGGCGGCATGATTTTTCACCGCTCGGGCTGGTGCTGGCGCCGATGGCGAGCTTTGGCGGCGCGATGTTCCTGAGCGCTTATCTGTTGTTCCTGACGTTTCACACCCACGGCGACATGGCTGCGGTGCTGCTGGGTAACAAGCGGGCGGCGATGTTGCGCGCTTAACCCGCCCCGATCACTTCGCGGCCAATCAGCATCCGGCGGATTTCGTTGGTGCCAGCGCCAATGTCGAGCAGCTTGGCATCGCGCCAGTAACGCTCCACCGGCCACTCGCGCGTATAGCCCGCGCCGCCCAGCGCCTGAATCGCCTCGCCCGCCACTTTCACCGCACTTTCACTGGCGAGCAGGATCGCGCCCGCCGCATCGAACCGCGTGGTCTGCCCCGTGTCGCACGCGCGCGCGACCGCATAGACATAGGCGCGCGCCGAATTGAGCGCGACATACATGTCGGCGACCTTGGCCTGCATCAGTTGGAACTGGCCGATCGCCTGGCCGAATTGCTTGCGTTCGCGCACATAGGGTAGCACCACGTCGAGGCACGCCTGCATGATGCCGAGTTGTAGCCCCGCGAGCACCACGCGCTCATAATCCAGCCCCGACATCAACACCCCGACACCGCCGTGCAGCGGCCCCATGATGTTTTCCTCCGGCACTTCGCAATCGGTAAAGACGAGTTCGGCGGTCGGCGACCCGCGCATCCCGACCTTGTCGATCTTCTGACCGATTGCAAAACCGGGCATGTCGCGCTCGATCAGAAACGCCGAAATCCCGCGCGACCCGGCCTCTGGCGCGGTTTTGGCATAGACGACCAGCGTGTCGGCATAGGGCGCGTTAGTGATCCAGAATTTGGTGCCGTTCAGCACATAGCCGCCCTGAACCGCGTCGGCCTTCAGCTTCATCGACACGACATCGGACCCGGCCCCTGCCTCCGACATGGCGAGGCTGCCGACATGCGCGCCCGACACCAGCCGGGGCAGGTATTTCGCTTTTTGCTCGGCATTGCCCCAGCGGCGGATCTGATTGACGCACAGGTTGGAATGCGCGCCGTAAGACAGCCCGATCGACGCCGAGGCCCGACTGACTTCCTCAACCGCCACGACATGCTCAAGATAGCCAAGGCCAAGCCCGCCAAACTCCTCCTCCACCGTGATCCCGTGCAGGCCCAGCGCACCCATGGCGGGCCAGAGTTCATCGCGCGGGAACCAGTCCTCGGCATCAACCCGCTGGGCAAGCGGCGCGATTCGGTCAGCGGCAAAGCGCTGCGTCGTATCGCGGATCATGTCGGCGGTCTCGCCAAGCGCGAAATCAAGGGCGGGGTTCATGCACGTCTCCTGCACCATGTCGGCCGGGCTTGTCGCCGGACGGGTTTATTCTCTACGCTTTGGACAATGCGCGGCGCTTCGACAAGCCGGGCCTGAGCAGGGGATGACCAGTGAGCAGTATTTTTTCGACCAAGGTCCCGCTGCACGGTGACGATCGCGCGCCCGAACACCGGCTCGCGCGCACTTTGTCGTGGCCGCATCTGGTGGCGCTGGGCGTGGGCGCGATTGTCGGGACGGGGATTCTCACGCTGATCGGCGTTGGCGCGGACCGGGCGGGACCAGCGGTGTTGCTGAGCTTTGTGGTAGCGGGGGCGATCTGTGCATGCGCCGCGCTCTGCTATGCCGAAATGGCAACGATGATCCCGGCATCGGGCAGCGCCTATACTTATAGCTATGCGGTGTTGGGGGAGGTTTTCGCCTGGGTGGTGGGGTGGAGCCTGATCCTCGAATACTCGCTGGTGGTGTCGACGGTTGCGGTCGGCTGGTCGGGCTATGCGGTGGGTTTTTTGAACGGGTTGGGGATTGCAGTGCCAACCGCGCTGGCGCAGGGGCCGGCACTTGGCGGGATCGTCAATCTGCCAGCGGTGGCGATTATCGCGGTGGTCGCCGCGCTGCTGATGCTGGGGACGCGGGAAAGCGCGCGGATCAACACGTTGCTGGTGGTGCTGAAAATCGCGACGCTCGCGCTGTTCGTGGCGGTCGCGCTGCCGCATTTCGATGCGGCCAACCTTGCCCCCTTTGCCCCGCATGGTTTCGGGAGCGTGGCGGGCGAGGGTGGCGTGAAATACGGCGTGATGGGGGCCGCCGCGATCATCTTTTTCGCCTTTTACGGCTTTGACGCGATTTCCACCGCCGCCGAGGAAACGAAAAATCCCGAGCGTGACCTTGCCATCGGGATTATCGGGTCGATGGTCGCATGCACGCTCATCTATCTGATTGTCGCGGCGGTCGCGGTCGGCGCGCTCCCGGTGGCGCAATTCGGCAAGAGCGCGGAACCGCTCGCGCTCATCCTGCGCGCGATCGGGCAGGGGAGCGTGGCGACGGTGGTAGCGGCGGCGGCGGCGATTGCGCTGCCGACGGTGCTGCTCGCGTTCCTATATGGGCAGAGCCGGATTTTCCTGGTGATGGCGCGCGATGGCTTTTTGCCGCAGAGCCTGGCCAAGGTGTCGGCGCGGGGCACGCCGGTGCGGATCACGCTGCTGACGGCGGCGCTGGTGGCGGTGGTCGCAGGCGTGATGCCGCTCGACGAAATCGCCAGCCTTGCGAATGCGGGCACGCTGGTCGCGTTTATCGCGGTGGCGGCGTGCGTGTTGCTGCTCAGGCGGAACGCGCCCGACGCGCGCCGCCCGTTTCGCGTGCCGCTAGCCGGGATCGTCGCGCCGGGGGCGATTTTGGGATGCGCCTATTTGTTCACCAGCTTGGCCGACAAGACCCAGTTCTCATTCCTGGTCTGGAATGCGGTCGGGCTGGTGATTTACTTCGTTTATGGCCGGTCGCGCGCCCGGCGGTAATCTGCGGGCAATGCGGATGAGCGCAACAAGGCCGATGAGTGCCCAGCATAATTCCAGCACCGTGGCCGGATAGGCGCCGTGCCACCACACATTCACCGCAAGTGCTGCACCGCCTGCAAAATTCATGGCATGATAGCGGGCCGATGAGCCCGTAACCCTCCCCGCCGACGCCAGCAGATACGCCCCCAGGCACAGCGCCGACCCCAGCCAGCCCACCGCCTCTACCGCGAGGGTCAAGCCGGGGGACGCCCGCGCGCCAGCGAGATCAGCGTGACCAGCCCGATCGCCATCCACGCAATGTTGAGCACCGCGGACGGCAGCGCACCGTGCCACCCGCTGTTCAGGATGAAACCCGCCGCGCCGATAACGTTCATCCACTGAAACACCGGCGACTGCCCCGACAACCGCCCCGCCGATACCAGCAAATAGGAGGCGAGGATGAGCAGGGCGGCAGCCCAGCCGATAATCTCGATCAGCAGCGTCATTCTCGCACCCACCCGCGACCATCGGGGTAGCGGATTTCGATGCTGGCGATGTCGGCCGGGTCAAAGAGCCGCATGTTGACGCCCATCTGGCTGTCTGTGCCCGGCGCTATGAGCCGCCAATGGGTGGTGCAGCCACACGCGTTGCACCAAAACAGCCGCACATGCTGCTCGGCGACGTCGGTGCGGCTGTATGACCGCTCAGGCTCGCCCTCCACCGCAACCGTCGCCGCGGGGAAATACCCCCAAATTGCACCGTGCTTGAGGCACAATGAGCAGTTACACTCGTTGATATAATCGGGCGCGGTGGGGATCGTCACCCGCACCGCGCCACAATGGCATTCCCCGATTAGCGCCTCGCTCACGCCGCTGCCAGATTCCTCAGCACATAGTGCAGGATGCCGCCGTTCAGGAAATATTCCAGCTCGTTGATCGTATCGATGCGGCACAGCGTCTGGAACGTCGACGTGCTGCCATCGGCGCGGGTTAGCGTCACATCGACCATCTGGCGCGGTTTCAGATCGGCAACGCCGGTGATGGTGAACGTTTCGCTGCCGTCCAGCGCCAGCGTCTTGCGGTCGGTGCCCGGCGCGAATTGCAGCGGCAATACGCCCATCCCGACCAGGTTGGAGCGGTGGATGCGCTCAAAGCTCTCTGTAATCACCGCGCGCACGCCGAGCAAATTGGTGCCCTTTGCCGCCCAGTCGCGCGACGAGCCGGTGCCATATTCCTTGCCCGCCACCACAACCAGCGGGGTGCCATCGGCTTTATACCGCATTGCCGCATCGTAAATCGGCATCACTTCGCCGGTCGGCACATATTTGGTCACGCCGCCCTCAATACCCGGCGTCATCTCATTCTTGATGCGGATATTGGCGAAAGTGCCGCGCATCATCACATCGTGATGGCCACGCCGCGCACCATATGAGTTGAAATCGGCCTTTGCGACCTGATGCTCCTGGAGGAAAGTGCCCGCCGGGCTGTCCGCCTTGATGCTGCCTGCCGGGCTGATGTGGTCGGTAGTGATCGAATCGGCGAAGATCGACAGTGGGCGCGCGTCGATAATGTCGGTGACGGGGGCGGGCGTCATCGTCATCCCCTCAAAATAGGGGGGATTGGCGATATAGGTCGACCCGGCGCGCCATGTGTAGGTGTCTGATCCGGTCACGTCGATTGCCTGCCACTTCGCGTCGCCGGTGAACACGCTTGCGTAGCGCGATTGGAACATGCCGCGGTCGATATTGGCATCCATGACGCTGCGCACTTCGGCGTTGGTCGGCCAGATGTCCTTCAGGAAAACATCGCTGCCATCGCTTGCCTGACCAATCGGGGTCGCGACGAAATCCGTCGTGACCGATCCTTTCAGCGCATAGGCAACGACGAGCGGCGGGCTGGCGAGGAAGTTGGCGCGCACATCGGGGCTGACGCGCCCTTCGAAATTGCGGTTGCCCGAGAGCACCGAGGCGGCAACGATGTCATTTTCGTTGATCGCCTTTGAAATCGGTTCCGCCAACGGCCCCGAATTGCCGATGCAGGTGGTGCAGCCATAGCCGACCAGGTTGAAACCGATCGCGTCGAGATCGGCGGTCAGCCCCGCCTTGTCGAGATAATCGGTCACCACCTGGCTACCGGGCGCAAGCGAGGTTTTGACCCATGGCTTGGGCTTCAGCCCCAGCGCATTGGCCTTCCGCGCGACTAGGCCTGCCGCCACCAGCACCGATGGGTTGGAGGTGTTGGTGCAGCTCGTAATCGCGGCGATCACCACATCGCCATCGCCAATGTCGTGGTCGCGGCTGTCGACCGCGACGCGCTTTGGCTCGGCGTGCTTGTAAACGCCCGACAGGTCGGCGTTGAACACGTCATCCACCTGCGTCAGGATCACCTTGTCCTGCGGCCGCTTTGGCCCGGCGAGCGAGGGGACAACCGTGCCCATGTCAAGCGCCAGCGTGTCAGTGAACACCGGATCGGGCGCATCGGCGAGCCGCCACATCCCCTGCGCCTTGGCATAAGCTTCCACCAGCGCGATCTGCTCATCGCTGCGGCCGGTCAGGCGCATATAAGTGAGCGTCGCATCGTCGATCGGGAAAAAGCCGCAGGTCGCGCCATATTCCGGTGCCATATTGGCAATGGTCGCACGGTCGGCGAGGCTGAGCGCGTCGAGGCCGGGGCCGTAAAACTCAACAAAGCGGCCAACGACGCCCTTGGCGCGCAGCATCTGGGTGACGGTGAGCACCAGGTCGGTCGCGGTAATCCCCTCGGCGAGCGTGCCGGTGAGCTTGAAGCCGACAACTTCGGGGATCAGCATCGAGACCGGCTGGCCGAGCATCGCCGCCTCCGCCTCAATCCCGCCAACGCCCCAGCCAAGCACGCCCAGCCCGTTTACCATCGTGGTGTGGCTGTCG